>CAYPYL010000225.1:0-2376 GCA_964414605.1 uncultured Dehalococcoidaceae bacterium | reverse complement strand
TGATTTCTTTCTGCCACTTCTCCATTTCCTCCCCGGCGTCAATCAGGGCCTGGAACGCGGCGCGCATTTCCGGGCGGGAAAAAGGCATGACCATCATCATGGTCATGCCCATCATAGAATTAAGGCGGGGGAAATTCTTAAGCTCCTCGGCGGCGAGTACCGTGCGCGGCACCAGTGTCCGGAAAGAGAAATCGGACGGGTCTTTCATCAGGGCGTCATATTCATCCTCATTCATGTACGCTTCTTCCACGAACTGATAGGTATTGACATCGTCGCCCAGCCCGTAGCCCGGCCACTTGTAGGGTTTATATTTGATAATCTCCAGCATTTTACCTGGAAACACAAAGCCCGGCCCCATGAAGCTGTCCATGTAATCGTTAAAATCATACATGAATTTTGCCCAGGACTCGCGGAGGGCTTTATAATCATACATCACCTTTTTGAGGTTCAGTCCGGCGTAATAAGCGGGGTAGTTGCCAGTGGGCAGCGACACGGGGACACGGTCGGGTTCCTGGCACATCATAACCTTCAACATGCGGTCCGCCCTCTCTTTATAGAGCTTCTCCGCTTTAGCGTCACGGAACTTAACGGGCGGCGGAGCGAGATAGCCCTTCAACCTCTCCTCGCGCTTCTCCTCGCGGGTTAACTCTGACCACTGTTTCTCCATGACTGTATCTCCTTCGACGGTTGCAGAATCGTTCTCCAGTATACCATAGAGGCGAAAGCATACCAATCCGGCGGAACCAGCCCTATTAAGCCAGGAGCTTGCGGGCTTTCTTGAGCCAGTCGATGATGGGAATTTTAAAGCCGCAGGCCTTGACGCAGGTGCCGCATTCGTCACAGATATCTGCGTTATGACGTTCCAGGCGATAGAGAGCGCGCGCCGTCTCGATATCATCATACATCACGGCGTCGTTATAAATTTCAAAAATACGCGGCACGTCGATACCCAGGTGGCACTCCATGCAGCCGCGGCAGGCCGTGCAGGGGATGGGCTTCAGCTTACGGTAGGCATCCCTGACCCGGCTGATAAAAATTTCCTCCGGCACGGTAACGCAATTCGACTCGGCGGCGGCGGCCAAGGCTACGTTTGCCTTTACCTGTTCCAGGCTACTCATATCAACGACCGCGGTGGCAACCTCCGGATGGTTCCAGACGCAGCGCAGTCCCCACTCGTAAAGCGGGCGTTTCTGCGGGGCGTCCGCCCACACGGCGGCTACCGTGTCCGGCGGCTCCTTGACGAGCCGCCCCCCCTTGAGGGGTTCGGTAACCACTACCGCCAGCCCCTTACCGGCGGCGTACCTGATTCCGCCGATACCCGGATGGTGGTCTACATCCATATAGCTGTATTGAACCTGGCAGAGCGTCCAGTTATCGTAAGCGTCCAGTATCTCGCGGAGGGTCTGGTAATAATCGTGGAAGGCGAACCCTATATTGCCAACGCGCCCGCCGGCCAGGGCTTCCTCCGCCAGGTCCAGCGCGCCCGCCTCCTGCAACCGTGGCCAGGTATTGCGGTCAAGTCCACCGAAGAGAAAAAAGTCCAGTCGGTCGGTCCGCAGCCATTCCAGCCAGTTATCCAGATAGGGCTGAATGCCTTGGGAGGCATCTACCAGGTACGCGGGCAGGCCGGCGGCTATTTTTACCTTCTGCCGGTAGCCATCCCCGAGCGCCCTGCCGAGCAGGCGAACGAGCCGTTCGTGCGCCGCCGGGTCGTAAGGATACCCTATGTCCAGATAATTAACGCCGCCGTCAATGGCATAGCGGAGCATCTTAGATATTTCGTCTTCGTCCATACCGGCGGGGTCGCCGGCGAGCAAAGGCAGGCGCATCACACCGAAGCCCAGTACGGATACATCCCAGTTAAGCTTGCCAAATTTACGATACTTGATTTCCTGTTACCTCCATGATAATTCTTTATTCAATACCAGCGAGGGCTCGCGACCGCATGACAGCCGCTTACCCTCGCCGAAAATACTACTCTGTCCAGATTCAGGCGATTATGCTTCTACCCACGGGGAGGCGTGCTCTCCGCTCAAGCAGACCACGATAAACCCGTAAGGCTTATCGCACCACCTGGTAATCAGGGGAAGGTGGGGAAAAGCCGCGGGACAGACGGCGATGGTCGGCGTATTGAAGATGTGCCTTTCGTAGTCCTTGCCCATACCCAGTTCAAGCTCGGCCCCGAGGAAATCCAGTTTATCCGGGTCGAGACCCACAAAAACAAGGATTTCCGCCTCGGGATGGTAATGGGCTTCGCCGCCGCGGTGCCATTTGCCGCACTGGCTGTAGAACCCCCAGGTAAAATTAACGTTGAATCCCTCCAGGTCTTCGCCGTAGAGCCAGACGACCTCGTCGCCGTTGCCCGGCCCCACTCCC
>CAYPYL010000224.1:0-2418 GCA_964414605.1 uncultured Dehalococcoidaceae bacterium | reverse complement strand
TAATGCTGGCCGAGAAATTGCAGCTGGTGCAGGTGGCCTCCGGCGACCTGTTCCGGCAGGCACTGGCACAGGAAACGGAACTCGGCAAGCAGGCCAGGGTGTACATGGAAAAGGGGCAGCTGGTACCCGATGAGATAACAATACAGATGGTGCTGGAGAGGCTGGGCGCTCCGGACTGTGCGAACGGGGCGATTCTTGATGGCTTTCCCCGGAATTTACAGCAGGCTGAAGCTTTGGACAAAGCCATGGCCGAACAATCTAGGGCAATTGATAAAGTGGTATATATCAACGTATCGGAGGAAGAACTCTTGAAGAGATTAAGCGGACGCTGGATTTGCCGTAACTGCCAGGCGCCCTACCACGAGGTAGACTCTCCGCCTAAAGTAAAGGGCAGGTGCGACCGCTGTGGCGGCGAACTGTACCAGCGCGCCGACGATAATATCGAGACGATTAAAAACCGACTCAAGGTATATTTTGCGGAGACTTCTCCTCTCATCGATTATTATAAAAAGGCGGAAAAACTGCTGGAGATAAAAGGAGAGGGCAGCGCGGCCGATGTCAACGGCAGGATTGCCGCCGCCCTGAAATAGAGGGAAAGCAACGGATGGGGATTTTTATTAAATCTGAAAAAGAGATTGCCAGAATGCGGGATTCCGGCAGGATAGTGGCCAAAGTACTTAAATTATTAAGCGAGCGGATAAAACCGGGCATGAAAACAAGAGAACTGGATACCATCGCCGAGAAGGAAATGAAGAGACTGGGAGCCGAGTCGTCTTTTAACGGCTACCGCGGCTTCCCGGCCAATCTCTGCGTGTCCGTGAACGACGAGATAGTGCACGGGATTCCGGGCG
The DNA here is from genome assembly GCA_964414605.1 of uncultured Dehalococcoidaceae bacterium. Classification (GTDB taxonomy): domain Bacteria; phylum Chloroflexota; class Dehalococcoidia; order Dehalococcoidales; family RBG-16-60-22; genus JAFGPF01. The sequence goes on along the minus strand of CAYPYL010000224.1, from coordinate 1,567 downwards.
ATAAAGTCCTCAAAGATGGCGATATCGTTTCCCTCGATTTCGGCGTCGTCTATAACGGTTTTCACGGTGACGCCGCTATTACGGTAGGCGTCGGCGAGATAAGTCCGGAGGCAAAACGCCTCATCGAGACCACCAGAGCCTCGCTGGAAAAAGGTATTGCCGCCGCCCGCACCGGGGCGAAACTCGGCGATGTTTCGGCGGCCATTCAGAAATACGCGGAATCTAACGGATACTCGGTGGTACGCGAATATACCGGCCACGGCATCGGCCGCGAGATGCACGAAGACCCGCAGATACCCAACTGCACCGAGCCGCCTTATGGTCTGCAGGCGGGCCCCGGCCTGGAACTGAAAAAGGGCATGACCATCGCCCTGGAGCCGATGTTGAACGCCGGCGACTGGCATACGCGGGTAGCCGACGACCGCTGGACGGTACTCACCGCCGACGGCAGCCTGTCGGCACATTTTGAGCATACCATCGCTATTGATAATAATGAACCGGAGGTATTGACTAAAGTAGCATATGGCTAAAAAAGAGGCCATAGAGGTCGAAGGGACAGTAATCGAAGCCCTCCCGAACGCCATGTTCCGCGTAGAACTACCCAACGGGCACGAAGTACTGGCCCATATCTCGGGCAAGATAAGAATGCACTACATCAGGGTCCTGCCCGGCGATAAAGTCTTGATAGAACTCTCCCCTTACGACCTTAAACGTGGTAGAATAACCTACCGGTTAAAATAGATAAGGAAAGCATGTCATGAAAGTTAGAGCTTCAGTAAAAGTTAGATGTGAAAAATGCAAGGTAGTCAAGCGGCGCGGCGTCGTCAGGATTATTTGCAGCAACCCCAAGCACAAGCAGAGGCAGGGGTAAGGAGGGAATAAATGCCACGTATTTCTGGAATTGACATACCGGTTAACAAACAGGCCTGGGTATCGCTGCAGTATATTTACGGTATCGGCCGTACCCAGAGCTATAAAATACTGGACCAGGCGAATATCGCGCCCGATGTCAAGGTGAAAGACCTCACCGATGACGAGGTCAATAAGCTGCGTGAAATCATAGATAAGCAGTACCACGTCGAAGGAGAGCTCCGCAAAGAGACCAACTTCAATATCAAGCGCCTCATTGAAATCGGCAGCTACCGCGGCATCAGGCACCGCTTCGGCCTGCCGGTAAGAGGCCAGAGGACGCGTACCAACGCACGCACCAAGCGCGGCACCCGCAAGACGGTAGCCGGCCGGGGCCAGAAGCGCGGTATGTCCAAGAAATAAGATAACAGCTTAGTACAGGCCGCCACGAGGGCGGTAGGGTGGGATTAGATAAGATAGGAAAAAAAGAAAACAGGCGGGGTGGTGGAGCGGTAAATATAATAAAGTACAAAAAGGGACAAGGAGGACAGGGTGGCACAGAAGAAAAAGACCAAAACAAGAAGGCGGGAACGGAAAGCGGTACCCACAGGCAGGGCTTATATCCAGTCCAGCTTTAACAATACCCTCGTAACCCTCACCGATCCGCAGGGGAACGCCCTGGCCTGGGGAAGCTCCGGAACGGCCGGTTTTAAGGGCT
>CAYPYL010000223.1:0-2450 GCA_964414605.1 uncultured Dehalococcoidaceae bacterium | reverse complement strand
TATCAAAGCTGTATAAGTCCATCATGTGGAATTCCCGCACCCGGATAAGCCCCCCGCGGGGACGCGGCTCATCGCGCAGCTTCACCTGGATTTGATAAAGCATCCTGGGCAGGTCGCGGTAGCTCTGGATATAGCGGGCGGCCAGCTGGGTAATCACCTCCTCGTGGGTGGGGCCGAGGGCCATCTTACGCTCGCGGCGGTCGTAGAGTGTAAAGAGCACGTCCATCTTGTCCCGCCCGCTCTGCTGCCATATCTCGAAGGGCTGTATTACCGGCATATTGATTTCCTGGCCGCCGGCACGGTCCATCTCCTCCCGGATGATATTTTCTATCTTGCGCAGCACCCGCCAGCCCAGCGGCAGGTAGGAGTAAACGCCGGCAACCAGCTGATTTACCATGCCCGCCCTTACCAGCAGCCGGTGGCTGACCGTATCCGCATCGGCGGGGACCTCTCTTAGTGTCTTACCGAACAGCTTTGATATACGCACTCTCAACTCCTCTTTGGCTATTATAATAGCGGCTTGGCCAGGCTATCCAGCTCCGCCTTTACCTGCTTTAACTTGGCGTCCTGTTCGTCACGCACTTCCACCAGTTTATCATATACAGCCTTTAGTTTATCCGCCGTAACCTGATTGCTCGCAGCGTCATGCTCCGCGGCAACCGCCATCACCTCGTCATGGATATCCTTGATGATGCCTACCCTGGTATTGTGCTCCCTGACCAGCTGGTTATGACTCTTAAGGTCGTTGGGGCTATCGAAGTACCACCCGTTATAGTAATGGGGATTTTCACTTTTCTGAACGACGTAGCCGCCTGTGGTTTCCAGCGCCAGGTATTCGCCGGGGGCGACCTCCGCCAGGACCCAGGCATGATTGCACTGGAGGATATCGGAAACGATGTTGCCGGTATCACCTATGGCGATGACCGCATCTATTCCCTGCGCTTTGAGCATATTCCAGACTTCCCCGGACATGTCCGAGCAGATAAACAGGTCGGTCATGGTGTATTCGTGGGTATCATAGTAGTATTTCACAATTTTCCCGGCGGTTTCCGCGGGCGTGGCACCGGTAAGGTCGCATTTCTCCTGGAGGTCGCTGTACTGTTTCTGAAGCGCGTCCTTTTCATCGCGGCAGGCTTTAAGGTCGGCGATGTACGTTTTTAAGTCCGCTTCCGCCTTTGTAACATTCGCCTGCGCTTCGTCTATCTTCGATTTACACTCGTTAAACAGAGCCAGTAATTCGTCGTACGACTCCTGCGAGACACCGCTGCCGCCGCAGCCCGTTAAAACCAACGAGAGTAGAAACACAGCCGCCACCAGTACTACCAATACTTTCTTTTTCATTCAGGACTCCTTTACTGTGTTCGACTTTATTTTACTTGCTATCCGTAAGAAAGGCCAGCAGGTCCTCGCCGAACCCACGCTTCATCATGGCGGTGTGGCCTACTCCATGATAAAGCACCAGCCTGGAACCCGGAATACATTCCGCCGTCTCACGAACGGGGTAGAAAAAGTCTTCGTCGCCGCCGATTACCAGCGTGGGCACCTTGATTTCGGCAAGACGGTCACGGAAATCGTGCGCGTCCTCGGCTTCTATTTCCACGATACCATCATCGGGAGTGGACGGAGAGCCGAACATGAGCCTGCCCATCAGCCAGAACATTGATTTGAAAACAGAGAGAGTTGCACCGGTATACATCGCAGTAGCCATCAGAGCGGCGGCGGAACGCCATCTGCCATGCCGCGTGAGTTCGGCAACCTTTATTTGCAGGCGTTTTCCTCTTTCATTAAGGCAATGACCGGTCATGGCCAGGACGAGACGATTTACCAGTTCCGGGTGGTCGGCGGCTAAGTGCTGGGCGATGGTGCCGCCGGTAGAAATACCCATGACATCAACGGGCCATTCCAGTTCTTCTTTTATCATAACAGCGCAGTCATCGGACATATCTTTCAGGGAGTAACCAGCAGGCAGGCCGGGCCTGCGGCGAACCTGGTAGACCGTGAATTCATTGACCAGTTTGTTAATGAACCTGGTCATAAGCATCTGGAAACGAGAGGGCGGCTTATGAGAGAAGTCCAGCCCGTCAATAATGAACAGCACGCGCCGGCCGCTACCTATGCTGGCATAGGGCAGGCCGTTTTTAGAGTACCCGGTTTGAATAATCACTCTACCTTACTCCCGCGTTCCCCTGCCCCAGGGGCGGCGGTGGCTGACTGCGGGATAAGCCGCCGGTGCTACGAGGGCGGCCCGGGTGGGATAAGATATTTAATTTTTTCTACCTCACCCCCTGTATCCCCCTCTCCTGGCAAGGCTTTCAGCAGGAGAGGGGGAAATATTATAAAGAGGGGCGAAGCCCCTCTTAAACACCCTTATCTCGGAATCAGCTTACTTACCCTCTCCCAGATTATCCCGGCTATTTCTTCTCGGCTCTTTTCCGCATCGATTACCAGCC
>CAYPYL010000222.1:0-2476 GCA_964414605.1 uncultured Dehalococcoidaceae bacterium | reverse complement strand
GGAGATGTCTCTACTGCGATTTGATAAAATATAACCTGGAAAAGGGAAGGAACCGGGTCATAGCCGAGACCGGGGAATTTATCGTCGTCCACCCCTACGCCTCACGCGTACCCTACGAGACGTGGATTTTCCCCAAGACGCACTGCGCTTCGTTCGGCCTGTTTCCGCATGCCCACCTTACCGAGCTGGCCCAGGTGCTTAAGGATGTTGCTTTTTGCCTGTACCGGGGACTTAACAATCCCGATTATAACCTGGTCATCGACAGCACCACGACGCGTGACGAAGATGACCCTTACTACCACTGGCATATCAGGATAATTCCCAGACTATCGACCATCGCCGGTTTCGAAATGGGCTCCGGCATATATATAACCCCGGCACGCCCGGAAGACACCGCCGAGCACATGAAGCAGATAGCCGGGTCTTGCCCCGACGACATGTGTATTGCTTTTAATAAATAAGCGATCGCCTGCTCCAACTATTCATAAGAAGGAGAATACTTACCATGAACGAGACTATCAAGACAATAAAAAACAGAAGAAGCATCAGGCAATATAAACCGCTGCAGATAGCCAACGCCGAAATTCAGGCGATAATGGAGACTGCGATACACGCCCCCAGCGCCATGAACCAGCAGAAATGGCACTTTACGGTGATACAGAATCGGGAAACGCTGACCAAACTGACGGAAATGGTCAGGCAAAGCATGTTGAAGTCCAGCATGGAATTCGCCGTCGAAAGGGCTAAAAACCCCGATTTCAATGTCTTTTACAACGCCCCTACGGTGGTTCTGGTAACGGCAGATGAAAAGGCGGGCTTTACGGAATTCGACTGCGGGGCGGCGGCGGAGAATATCGCCGTGGCGGCGTGTTCACTGGGCATCGGCTCGTGCATGATAGGCCTCTCCGCCTTTCTGTTCAATTCCGAAGAGTCCGGCGAGATAAAGAAGGAGCTGGGAGTCCCGGAGGGCTACAAGTTCATCATAACGATAGCCCTGGGGTATAAAGATATTGACCCGCCGGTACCGCCGAAGAATAAAGACGCAATAAACTACGTTAAGTAGGGCTATCTCAACTCGAGCAGCCGCGACAGGAACTCCTCCACTTCCGCGACCGAATTCAGGTAAAATTCGGCGGCGGACGGCGCGTCCTCATTACCCACGTACACGCTCCACCCTTCCGGGCGGTGGAGTACCTTAAAAGCGTCCTCGTCGGTAGTATCGTCTCCCAGGTATACGGTCAGCACCTCCTCCAGTTCAAGGAGGGACGTAATTTCACGGCGGATAGACTCCACGGCTTTCCCCTTGTCCCAGTCAATCGGAGGTCTGACCTCGTACACCATCTTGCCGAAGGTGACTTTTATCCTGGCTTCATCGGCAAAAGGTAAGATGACCCGTTTGAAAACATCCGCCACGGTACTTTGTTCATCTTCCTTGACCAGCCGGTAATGAACGCTCAAACTCAAACCCTTATCCTCGATGATAACCCCGGCGATATTTTCCAACGCCTTAGCCAGCGCCCCGGTCAGGTCGCTAATCAACGCCCGGGTAAGCTCCGCCTGCGGGCTGACCCACTCGAGCCCCGGGCCCTCGATTTCCAGTCCGTGGTTCCCGGCATAGTAGATGCCCTCGATGGAGACCAGCGACCTTGTCTCCTCCATGGAACGCCCGCTGATGATGCCCACGCTTACGCCGGGCCGTTGCGCCAGTGCCGAGAGCTTTTCCCTGGCGCTGTCCGAGAGCAACGCGTCCTCCGGTCTACCGACAATCGGGGTTAAGGTACCGTCGTAGTCGGAAAGGAGCAGGACGTGGGACGCCGCCCGGTAACCGGACGAGAAAGCCTCCCACGACTGAAAAAGGTATTCCATCATCCCCCCGCTATCGAGATAAGCCTGGAGACCATCGAGCCGCCCCAGCGGTAGATATTATTCCCGGCGACAATTTCACGCATATTCTTCATGCGGCGCCGCCTTTCCGCCTCCGGCATCTCTATAGCCTCTTTAATCTTAACGGCGAATTCGCTGATGGCATATGGATTAATGAGGAGGGCGTCCTGCATCTCCACCGCCGCGCCGGTGAACCGGCTCAAAATCAGCACACCGTCGCCGTCCGCCCTGGCGGAGACGAACTCCTTGGCCACGAGGTTCATACCGTCGTGCAGGGAGCTGACTACACAGAAACGCGCCAGCCGGCGCAGGGCGTTCAGGGTCTCGCGGGAGAGCTGCCGTGTCATCGGAATCACCGGCTGCCAGGCGTCCGTACCATACTTTTTATTGATTCCGTCCATGAGGTCGTCGATTCGCTTTCCTGTTTCCCGGTAGGTGTCAATCCGGGTGCGACTCGGCATGCCGGCCTGGATAAAGACCACCTTGCCGCGGTATTCGGGGTTGTCTGCCAGGAATTTGTCCAGCGCCATGAGCCGTTCCGGTATGCCCTTGGTATAGTCCATGCGGTCCATACCGACGCCGAGGTACTTGC
>CAYPYL010000221.1:0-2492 GCA_964414605.1 uncultured Dehalococcoidaceae bacterium | reverse complement strand
TATCATCATGATGCCCATGCTGACCATCATCCCGGCCGTCCGCATCGTTCCCAGCGTGCCGGCGGCAACTCCCATCGACTTTCTTTCTACCGAACCCATGATGGCGTTGGTATTCGGCGACGAGAAAATCCCGATGCCCAGACCGTTTATGGCCAGGGTGAGGATAATATACCACAGCATGGTGCCGTCGTTTAGAAAGGTAAGCAGCAGCAGTGCCACGCAGCTGAACGCCATCCCCACCGATGCCACCAGCCTCGGCTCTATTCTGTCCGAAATCCGCCCGGAAATCGGCGTCATAATCGCCATCAAGACCGAGGCGGAGATTAAAACCAGTCCCGCCGTCTGCGGCTCAAGGCCCTTGATATATTGCAGGTAGAGATTCAGCAAGAAACTGACCGCGAAAGTAGCGATATAAGATATGAACATCGCCAGATTAGAGAATAAAAACACCTTGTTCTCCCTGAAGAGATTGAGGTCGAAGATGGGGCTTTCCACCCTCGCCTCCCAGCGGGCGAATAATATCATACCCGCTACACCCAGTAAAAACAGGACTATGCCGAGAACGTCCGGCAGGGAGGAGAAACCGTAAATGAACAGGGCTATGGAAACAGCGTAAGTAATCGAGCCGACGATATCGAACTTCTCGCCCTCGGCCTCGCGCCACTCGCCTTTCAGGGCATAGAAAACGAGCGTCAGCAATATCAGGTTGAGAACGCCGGCGACTATAAAGATGCCCTGCCAGCCGAATAAACCGGTGAGTACGCCGCCGATAAACGGCCCCATGGAAAGCCCAATGTACGTTCCGGCCGTGCTTATCCCCAGGACCCGCCCCCTCATATCGTCGGGGAACACCGAGGTCAGGATGGAAATACTGTTATTGAACGTTATCCCGGCGCCCATTCCCAATAAAGCCATGCTGATAAGCAGCATGGAAACCGAGTCCGTAAATGCCCCGAAAAAAGAGGCAAAGATGGTCACCAGCAGCCCGATAACGAAGAGCTTTTTACGTCCGTATATATCGGCGAGCCGCCCGCAGGGGACCTGGACCATGGCTATCGAGAGGAAAAATATCGTGGTGACCCACGTCATCACGACCGCTTCCATGGAAAATTCCCGCCCTATGGTCGGCAGGGCCACATTCACCGCCGCCGATAGAAACGGCATGATGAAAGCCGTCACCGTGGATACGATGAGAACGATATACCTTTTTGCAGTGCCCTGGGTGCTATTATTCATCTCAACGGTTTTGCGTTAAAATAAATGGCTGTACTGACCCTGCGGAGAGTAATACCTGCTGACCAGTACGGGGGGTTTATAGAAAGCTCAAGCGACCGGCTCTACTTTACGAGGTTGACCGGTCTTCTTCAAACATGCTCCCGGCGGTAGCGGCGCCGGAGATATCTGCAGCCTTACACCGCATTGCAGACAGCGCTTGCCCTCGGCGATGGTGCCGTCTTCCGGCAGTCCCAGCTCAACTTCGGTGAAATTATTGATGACCTTCTCCGGTGGCAGGCATGGCATCTTTACCCGCGTCCTGCCGTTAAAGTCCTCTTCCGTCAAGCCGGCGCAAAGAGGAATTTCCCGTTCGCGGGTTAACTCCTCGTCGATAATACCACTCCCACCCAGATATTTATCCATTGATACGGCCGCCCTTCTGCCGGCGGCAATTGCCCTGATAACCGAGTCCGGCCCGGTGACCGCGTCACCGCCCGCCCAGACTCCCTTGCGACTTGTCATCATCGTATCCGTGTCGGCCTGAATTACGTTGCCCCGTCCCGTCCTGACATCGAAACCTTGAGGTATATCCGGCCTCTGGCCGATGGCGCCGATTATCGAGTCGTATACCACGTCGAAATCGCTGCCTTTGATGGCTACCGGCCGCCGGCGTCCGCTGGCATCCGGCTCGCCGAGTCGATTGCGATTGCAGGTCATAACCAGGTGCCTGTTCTCCTGCCTCACCTTGAGATGTCCGGTAAGAAACTCTATCTTAATTCCTTCCTCCAACGCCGCCTCGACTTCCTCGGGACTGGCCGGCATCTCGGCGCGGGTGCGGCGGTAGATAATGGTCACGTCTTCCGCGTCGAGTCGCAACGCCACGCGCGCGCTGTCGATAGCCACGTTGCCGCCGCCGATAACAGCCACCCTCTTGCCCACATCTACCTTGACGCCCAGGTTGGCATCTCTTAAGAACGAAGCGCCGTCGAAGACGCCGGGCAGGTCTTCGCCTTCTACTCCCAGGGTCATGCCCTTATGCGCCCCCGGCCCCAGGAAAACGGCTTCATGCCCCTGCTCGAAAAGCCACTCGACGGATTCCACCTTGGTAATCAACTTTATGTCAACACCGGCGCTCTTTATCTCCTCGATTTCGGCATCGAGCACCTCCGGCGGCAGACGATAGTCGGGAATGCCGACACGCATCATGCCTCCCGCTTTGGAAAACTGCTCGTATACGGTTACCGTATGCCCTGCTTTCGCCAGGTAATATCCGGCGG
>CAYPYL010000220.1:0-2503 GCA_964414605.1 uncultured Dehalococcoidaceae bacterium | reverse complement strand
TTACCGTTATCTCCGGTTCCGGCGCGGGGGTTTCCTTCGGGGTGGAGGAGGGGAACCCCATTTGCTCGCACGAGGTGACCATCATGAGCATGACTGCCAGCACCGCAACAACAATGATGAGTTTACTCGTTTTCTTGATAATTGTGAAATGTATCATGATATCTCCTGTCTATAAAATCAGCATACCACAACAAATCGGGAAGTGCCAATTAATCCGGCGGCAGAGTATTTAATGTGATTACTGTAGTTATAAATTCATTGCCTTGATGGAAAAGGTGAGAGGAATCTTATCACCTTCCAGCCGCCACCAGCCGTCTTTGTCCCGGCGCATTTCCGGCAGCGCCCGGAAGCAGCAGAAAGGGAACTCGTGAAGGTACTCTATCTTGAGGCCGGCGGCAATAAGCGAACCGATGACGTTCCCCAACGGGTACTTCCATTCGTACGAGGCCAGGTCGTGCTGAAAAGACGAAGCATAGTCCGTGCCGCCTTCGAAGCGGTCCGGCTCCGGGCCCGGGAAATAAGAGCTCCTGATTTGCAGTCCGCCGGAGTCCCCGAGCGGGTCGTCATGAAAGAACATGGCGAGGATGGGGTGTATCTCGGCGATGTAGAAGAATCCGCCGGGTTTCAGAAAGTAAGCTACTATTTCCGCCCATTTATCAAGGTCGGGCAACCAGGACAGCACGCCGTAAGACGTGAATACGATATCATACTTTTGCTGGTGTATTTCAGGCAGCCGATAGATATCCGAGCAGATAAAATCAGCCCTAATGCTGGTCTCCCCGCCTAATTTCCGGGCGTAATCAATCGCCCTATCAGAGAAGTCTACGCCGGTTACTTTAGCTCCCAGCCGTGCCCAGGAAAGCGTGTCCAGCCCGAAATGGCACATCAGGTGAAGCAGGGACTTCCCTTTAACGTCGCCCATTTCCTCGCGTTCCAGCGGGTTCAGCGGTATCCGGCCGGCTTTGAACCCTTCCATATCGTAGAAAGCTGATTCTACGTGCAGGTCGGTCAGGGCATTCCACAATGACTTATTGGATTCGAGTCGTTCGTCCACGTTTAGTCCTCGGTTCTCCTCGGTCGGTACTGGATGGCCTCGGCGATGTGGTGGGCTTTAATGATGTCCGAGCTGTCAAGGTCGGCGATGGTCAGCGCCAGCTTGAGGATGCGGTGGAAGGCGCGGGCGGAGAAGTAAAGTTGCTTCATGGCGGCCTGGAGCAGGCTCTGGGCGGCTTCCTCAACGTGACATAACTCTCGTATTTCGGCGGGCGTCATCTCGGCGTTGCTGGTCATTCTCGTTCCTATAAAGCGTTCGAGCTGGCGGGCTCGCGCCGCTGTCACTCTTGCCTGCACCTTTTCCGAAGGCTCTCCCAAACGGTCGTCCGTCAGCTTCTCGTAGTCGATATGCGGCACCTCGGCAAAGATATCGACGCGGTCGATAAACGGCCCGCTGATGCGCCTCTGGTAGCGTGAGACGAGGCTGGAGGGGCAGGTGCACTTGCGGAAGGGGTCGCCGTAATAACCGCAGGGACAGGGGTTCATAGCCCCCACCAGCATGAAGCTGGCCGGGAATGTAACCCTTCCCTGGGCGCGGCTTATGGTAACGACCTTGTCCTCCAGCGGCTGGCGCAGGACTTCCAACAGGGAATGACCGAACTCCGGCAGCTCGTCCAGGAAGAGGACGCCGCGGTGGCAAAGGCTTATCTCACCTGGCTTTGGCCATTGCCCCCCGCCCACAAGTCCGGCATTGGAGATGGTGTAGTGGGGTGAGCGGAAAGGGCGCTGCCTGACCATCGGCGTATCCGAGGGGAGCAGCCCGCTGACGCTGTATATCTTGGTGACTTCCAACGCTTCTTCGTTGGTCATCGGCGGAAGTATGGTGGGCAGGGCGCGCGCCAGCAGGGTCTTGCCGCTGCCAGGCGGCCCGCACATAATCATATTGTGACCTCCGGCGGCGGCCACCTCCAGGGCGCGCTTAACGTGTTCCTGTCCCTTGATATGGGAGAGGTCGGTGATATTCATCATCGACGATTTGTGTTCTTTGACCGCCGTCGCCTTGTACTCCGGCACCGGAATCTCCCCCTGTAAACAGCCCACCAGCTGTGAGAGCGAGGCTGCCGGGATGACTTTAACGCCGTCGATGAGGGATGCCTCGCCGGCATCTGCCTCCGGCACGATAACATTGGGGATTTCTTCGTCGTGGGCGAGTGCTACCAGCGGCAGGACGCCGTTGGTATGGCGCAGGCTGCCGTCGAGAGACAGCTCGCCGAGTAACATGGTATCGGAAATATCGGCGCTGACCTGCTCCGAGCTCAATAGTATCCCCACGGCAATGGGCAGGTCGTAGGCAGGCCCCGCCTTTTTCAGGTCGGCCGGCGCCAGGTTGACCACGATGCGTTTCATGGGGAAGGTTCCGCCGGAATTACGTATGGCGGACCTTACGCGCTCTCTGGCTTCCTGGACGGCGGCATCCGGCAGGCCGACGATGGTGAACGCGGGCAGGCCG
>CAYPYL010000219.1:0-2523 GCA_964414605.1 uncultured Dehalococcoidaceae bacterium | reverse complement strand
TGTGGACGACCTTCGGGCAGCCCTGTATTTCTCCCTATTTGCCTTTCTATATCGGCATAAATTCCGTGCCCGAGTCCATGAGGACGAATGCGGCGGCAAAGATATTCGATGAATTGCGGCTGGCTGTGGAATATCACCCGGAGTACCGGGACAAAATTACCCATCGCTGGAAGATATTTGAAATTCACACCACGGAAGAAGCTACGGCGCTGGAAGGGAAAGCGGCAATGCTGGCCGATAGCGGCAAATCGGACGAAGCCAGGAAAATACTGACGGAGTTTGTGACGAAGAAGTGTGATGAAGCCCTGGCAGCGGCCTCACAGGCACTTGGTGAAATCAAAGACCTGCCCCGTTTTGGTTAGTCGGAGTTTTGCCCCAAAAGTATCGTTTTTCATGTCACCCAGAGCGTAGCGAAGGGTCTCGTTCTCACGAAAAGATGAGATTCTTCAGTCGCTCCGCTCCTTCAGAATGACATTTGGGGCAAAGCTGTTAATCGGGGAGATGCCCGGGACAATCTGATATAATTACGAAAAGCTATTTCTGAATCAGCTTCTTGCATACCGTTTCGATGCGCGTCAGCGCTTCGTCAACGTCTTCAGGCGATATCATGCAGTGAGTGACGGCACGGCACAGGTTCCCGCCGCGTGAACCTACCTTAACCCCTTCTTTTTTGAGTTCTTCAGCGAACTCCTTAAAGGATAACTCCGGTGAAAGGTCGAACATGACGATGTTGGTGGGAATATCGTCCTGGGCGAGCGTGATGCCCTTAATGTGCGCCAGCCCCCGTGCCAGACGTTTAGCGTTATCATGGTCCTGTCTTAAGCGGTCTACCATTGTTTCCAGCGCCACGATGCCCGCGGCCGCGATAATCCCGGCCTGTCTCATGCCGCCGCCCAGCATTTTACGGAACTTCCGCGCCCGGTCGATAAAATCCTTGCTGCCGCACAGTAATGACCCGACCGGCGCGCTTAAGCCCTTGGAAAGACAGAATGATACCGAGTCGACGTTTCGGGCAAGTACGTGGGCCGGTACGCCGAGGGCGACCGCGGCGTTGAAAATACGGGCGCCATCAAGGTGCACCTTAAGTCCGTATCCGTGGGCTAAGTTGCAGACTTCATCCGTGTAGTCCGCGGTAAGTACCGCCCCGCCGCAGCGATTGTGCGTATTTTCGAGGCAGAGGAGCGTGCTTTCCGGAAAGTGGATTTGTTTTTCCCGGATTGCCCTCTCGATATCGTTTGGGTCGAGGCGACCGTGTTTATCGTTGGGCAGAGTGCGCATGACCACACCCCCGAGGGCCGCAGCGCCGCCTACCTCGTACCATAAAATGTGGGCTTCGCTCCCCAGTATGATTTCATTGCCGCGAATGGTATGGGTAAGTACGGCAACGAGGTTGCCCTGGGTGCCGGACGTGGTCAGGAGGGCGGCTTCTTTACCCATCCTTTCCGCCGCCATTGCCTCGAGCCGGTTGATGGTAGGGTCTTCCCGGTAGACATCGTCGCCCACCTCCGCCTCGAAGACTGCCCGCCGCATTTCGGGAGTGGGGTGGGTAACGGTATCGCTGCGTAAATCAATTACTTTCATTTGATGCTTCCGATGCAGCTATCTTCTGATTATATTGACTGGAAGGGGAATCAGAAAGTGAAATTAAACGAGTAAATACGGACCCACGGCCCGGCGTTTATATATTTATCAGCCGCCCGGTGGGCAGGCCTCCGACTTAACTGCGTCAAGTCTCTTAATGTCTTTGCTCCGGCAACTGGGGCAGGCGCGGTTTCTCTCCTCGGAAGGACCCTTCGGCGCCGCCATCTCGAACTTGTGCCCGCACTTCTGACACCTGTACCTGAAGGCGGGGGGACCATAAGCGCAGGCGACGCATTTATCCGGGTTTGCTTTTGCCATATATCTATTATACCATCCCCGACCACAAATTGCCTTTCTATCGTTCACACAGTATCATAGAATGAGTACAGTTCGTATGACGCCGATGAAAACAAGCGATTTTGATTATTCCCTTCCCCCCGGGCTTATCGCCCAGACTCCCATCCAACCAAGAGACCGCTCCCGGCTCATGGTGCTGGACCGTCAGAAGGGTTCCGTGGAGCACCGGCGGTTCTATGATATCGTAGAATACCTGCGTGGGGGCGATGTCCTCGTGTTCAACGATAGCCGCGTCATCCCCGCCCGTCTCAAGGGCAGGAGGGTTGGCAGCGGCGGCAGGGTGGAGTTATTGCTGCTGCGGCGTACGGAACCCGGTGTATGGGAGGCGCTGGTAAAGCCCGCCCGCCGACTTAAAATCGGGGCGGAGGTAGAACTAACCGGCGCGGTGATTTCGTCACAGGTTATTGGTGAGGGAGACGGCGGTATCAGGACCATTAAATTCTCCGATGAATCGCTCCTGACGGCGGCTGGCGAAGTGCCGCTGCCGCCGTATATACACGAGCCGCTGGAAGACCCGGAGCGGTACCAGACCATCTATGCCCGGGTGGTCGGCAGCGTGGCCGCGCCGACGGCCGGACTGCACTT
>CAYPYL010000218.1:0-2529 GCA_964414605.1 uncultured Dehalococcoidaceae bacterium | reverse complement strand
GAGCTCGGCGGACCAGTGGCCGCCGCAGTTGCTGGTGCCGAAACCGCCCTCTCCCTCGACCGATTTTGAGGTGACTTCAAATCGCGACGACGAGACGTCGTACCCGGATATCAGGCCGCTCCCGAATATCAGGGGATTATCAGGGCTTAGAGCGTCGGTGCCCGGTGCCAGGTGATTGTACAGCAGGTAGGTGTTCAGCCCCTCCCCCCCCAGGTACATCTTCAGCAGTTCTTCCGGGATATCTTTACAGACTACCTGCTCGGTGGAAAGGTCAATTATGGCGAGCTTTTCCATCGGTATCTCCTTGCTCCATCAGTCTGCCCCTGATTTTAGCCACTTCCGGGGTTACCCAGGTGATGCGCCAGCCCTGGCCGCAGTGGGGACAATGAGCGGTAGTCTCGCCGCGCGGCACGGTAATACGGCCTCCCAGGCACCGCATGCAGCGGAAGGAATACCCCTTTTTCTCGTCCGCCAATTCGCTCTCCTTTTTTAGATGAAGGCTAGGCTATTTATCGGCCGGCAGGCTCTGGTACCTCGCGCCGAGGCCGACCTTCATGACTCTGTAGGGCTTTTCAACCCTATTGCAGACTACCGGGTAGTGCGGCGTGCCTCGGGGAATCGAAACGGCGGTGGGGACATCGAAGGTGTGTTTTTCGCGCTCTTTGCCGAGCTCGATGGTTATTTCCGCCCCCAGGTAGCTAAGGTCGTCGGCGTTATGCCCGAAGAATACCATGCACTCGTCGTAGGGATGTACCCTGGCGCCCTTTCCGGGGGCCCACTCTCCCGTCTCGCGGTAGAGACCCATCCGGAAATTGACATTGAGGCCTTCAAGCTCGTCGCCGGACACGGAAATTAACTGCCCGGCATCCGCTCCGCCGGGTCCGTTTTCGACCGGCATCCGCTTAATCAGGTTGGCGTATTTATCGCCGTCCGTGGCGCCTTCTTGCTCGACCCTCTCGCCGGAGTATTTGGCGCTAAGGGCCAGGTGGAAATGTCCAAACGGCTTATAAACCTTCTCGGTGATGAGGGGACAGTGCGGCAGTCCCGCGGGGGCTACGGCGACGGTGGGAACGCTGAACCTGTGGGTTTCCCGTTCCTTGCCCAGCGCCAGGGACATGTCCGACCCCAGGTAGCTCAAGTCGTTTTCGTCGTAGCCGAAGAACAGCAGCAGTTCGTCGAAAGGGTGTACGTGAGCCCCCATTCCCGGTGCCCAGTCACCTGTCTGGTTATAGACGCCGATGATGAAGTTAAGCTGGAATCCCGCCAGCTGGTCGCCTCCCATGAAGACCAGCTCCCTGGCGTTGGCCCCTCCGCGCCCCTCCTGGAAATGCAGTTGCCTGACAAGGTCTCCGTATTTAGTTTCTACCAATGGTCGTCCCCTCTCTGATTATCCGGGCTGGATACGCAAATTCTATGATATCCGCACCCATAATTGCAAACGGTAGTGTTTGATTAACCGGCGGATTCGGCAGCGCCGGAAAGACGTTTATCAACCGGGACACGTTTGAGTTATCAGTCCTTCTGCTCTCCGTCGGCGTCGATGAAGACCATCTTGTCCCGCATCTCTTCCGCCACCAGCTTTTTCAACGAAGTCTCGGTAAGCTTGGGGGCGTACTGGCACTGGATGAAGATGAAAGGCCGTGTTACTTCCAGTATGCGGAACGGACAGTGAATGAAATTGGCCGGGACCCATATCATCGTCGACTCGGTGATGATATGGCTTTCCATTTCCGGCCCCATGCACATTTCCATCTTCGCCCCGAGGTCGCGGGGATTGGCCGGGTCCGTCCCCAGCGCCACGAGCAGTTCGGGGTCTTTATGAACGTGGGGACCGTGTCCGGCGTGCTTGGTGGCTTCCTCGCCCATGACCATCACGGAGAAGTACTTGCTGCCCTCGATAATATCGTTATCGGTAAAGGCTACCATCGTCGGCATCCTGGCGAACCCCTTGAAACGCTGCTCATCGGGGAGTTCGTTCAGGAAATATTTGCTGTATTTCATGTCCGCCATTTCAGTTACTCTCCTCTATTCTATCTATTCCAAATCGCTATCAACGGGTACATTTCGCCTAACTGTGATATCGGCGGCACAAAGCCATCGAACCCTTTTTGAATCTTGTACAGGCCAATGCAGCCCCTAGACTTTTTTTCACATCGCAGCTCATCGTAGCTATTAACGTTATAACACCCCAGCCCGCACTGGTTGCGGTCGAAAGCGGCCACCAGGTCCAGTTCAACCGGGCAGCTGGAATATTCCAGGGTTGTCAGTAGCACATTTTTCAACAGCGGGTCGAGTTCGTCTTCGGTGAAAGTCGTGTTATCAATATCGGTGATAAGACACAGGTCAATATCCGAACCGCCGTGATATCCCCCCGCCGGCCCCTGTGAACCGTGCAGCGTGATTCTGCGTACGTTCGGTGAACTTTTAGGGTGGCCAACCGCAACAGGCGATATGTCTCCGGCAGGGCATCCTGGAAACCCTGCTCGTAATCGTATATTTCTATGATATCGGACATTCTGCGTATTTCTT
>CAYPYL010000217.1:0-2533 GCA_964414605.1 uncultured Dehalococcoidaceae bacterium | reverse complement strand
GTCTAAGAGGGGCGAAGCCCCTCTTTCTATATATTTCCCCCTTCCCTTCATAAATACCCAAGGGAAGGGGGACACAGGGGGATAGGTTCACCATAAAAAAGGGATTGAGGCATGGATAATGCGGGCTGGCGGGGGATTTATAGCTTAAACGACGTATTGCTAATGATAGAACAAGGGAATTTACCGTCCGGTGGGTCTACTTCTCCGTCATTGAGGCAGCAATCGCGGCAGAGCGGGCGTGTCTTGCATGCCTCTTTGCCATGCCGTACCAGCAGGGCATGGTATTCGTTGAACATGGGGACATCAGCCGGCAGATTATCCATGAAAAACGACTGGCAGGCGGAGTAGCTATCGACTTCCGGCGCCAGCCCCGCGCGTTTGAGAAAGCGGCGGGAATAGGCGTCGATAACGAAGACGGGCTTGTTGCCGGCGTAGAGGATTATACAATCGGCCGTCTCCTCGCCGATGCCGTAGATTCCGAGCAGATTCCGCCGCAGCGGGTCGATATCCTGCGCGAACATACTGTCCAGGTCGTCGCCGTGTTCCTCCCCGAACCAGTACACGAAAGCCTTGAGCCGGCGCGACTTTACGTTATAGTAGCCGCAGGAATGAATGAGTCCGGCGAGTTCTTCGTCCGGCAGGCGGCGCAGCTTTTCAGGGGATAACATTCCGGCCTTCTTGAGGTTATCGATGGCTTTCTTCGCGTTGGTCCAGGCGGTCGACTGCGCGAGTATCGCGCCGATAATTACTTCGAACGGCTCCTGCGCCGGCCACCAGTGCTGCGGACCGTAACGCTCCAGGAGCCGTTGAAAGACGTTAAGCAGAATCTCGCTTATCGTTTGTCCACCCACGATGGCGCCTTAGCGTCCTCTACCGAGTCATACCCCGGGATATAGGGCTTGATGTCCAGTACCGGCGACCCGTTGATGGCGTCCAGCCCCCGTACTTTAAGCACGTTGCCCCGGCGTTCCAGCAGCCTGGCGGTAGATTTGCCGATGGGATTGGGGCGGTCCGGGGAGCGGGTGGCGAAAACCCCCATCAGTTCCAGGTTGGGATTGCCCCGGGGACGTACTTTTTTAGGTACCCGGCGGGGCGACTTGTGTATCCAGTAAAGGACGATGATATGAGAGAAATCGTCAAGGTTGTCCAGCGCCTCGGTAAGGCTGCTATCCAGGATAATTTCGGAGACCACGTCCTGGCCGGGACGCCGTACAGGCTCCTTTATCTCGTTGCGTACCGTGCCGATTGGTTTCAGTTTTATTTCCGGTAGTTCATTGACCATATCGTAAAAGCGATTCTTTAACAGTGGAGAGACTGTTATGGAGTTACTCCTTCACTCATCGCTTGCTTATTGTTCAGGCCAGCGGTGTCAGCGTCAGCAGCTTCTTAACGATACCCGGGTACTTGGCGATGAACAGCAGCTGGTCTTCCGTAAGGGGCTTTTGCGATTCCACGTTGGCGTAACGCACCAGCTCCAGAATCTCGTTGGCTTTTTCCCTGTCCGGGAACTTTACCGGCACTTCCAGCTTGCCCATTACGTGGCTGAAACCCGATATACCGCCGTATTCGCCGGTACAGATTTCGCGCCCGGTTTCCACGAGTTCGGTCTCTCCCCGCCCCAGCTCCTCATAATCGTACAATTCGTAGTTTTCCGGGTCCTTGAGAACGCCGTCGGCGTGGATGCCCGATTCGTGGGCGAAGGCGTTGGAGCCGACCCCCGGCTGGTTGATGGGTATGGGCAAGCCGAACGCATAACTGGCGAACTTGGCTATCTTGTACGCCATGTTGAGCTTAATCGTACCGCCCAGTTCGTACCTGTTGGCGAGATCTCTCGATTTCCTGGCGGCCAGTATTACCGCGATGAGGTCGGCATTGCCGGCACGTTCGCCGATGCCGTTGATGGTGGTGTTGATGTAAGCGTCCTGCCCCCCGTCGATGACCCCCATAGCTCCCGCGATTGAGTTGGCTACGGCCATGCCCAGGTCGTTATGGCAGTGCACTTCGATGGGCAGTCCTATTTTCTCCGCCATTTTCCGGCCGTTATCGTAGATGGTGAAGGGATTATCGTAGCCCAGCGTATCGCAGTAGCGTACTCTATCCGCGCCGTGTTCCTTGGCGGCCAGGCCGAACTCTACCAGGTAGTTGATATCCGTCCGTGAGGCGTCTTCGGCATTAGCGCCGATGGACTCGGCGCCGGCGGCCCGGGCGGCATCGACCGCGTTGGTCATGTCCTTGATGATATCGGCCTTTGTCTTACGTCCTTTAAATTTGCCTTCAATCATCTGGTCGGAGGTTGATATCGACAGGTTGAGGTGATTGATGTTGGGCACGTTACGGAACGTCAGCTCGACATCAGCGGGTATGGCCCTTATCCATCCTCCCAGGCGGAGCGTCTTTATCACGCCTATCTCCGCCAGTTCCAGGTTGGCCTTAAGGTAGTTAATTTCGTGCCTGGTGGTGGGAAAGCCGAACTCCGACTGAAAGACCCCCATGTCGTTCAGGTATATATTTATCATGGTCTTTTCCAGCTTGG
>CAYPYL010000216.1:0-2563 GCA_964414605.1 uncultured Dehalococcoidaceae bacterium | reverse complement strand
CAGCTGTTCCGGTTCCACCCGGAAGGGAATGTAGATATAGTCCAGCCCCAGCTTTCTATAGGCGGTGTTGTGCATCACCGGCGACATGGTATGCTCGACGGGGTCGCCGATTAACCCGCATATTTTAGTTTTGCCGGATATTTCCATATCAGACATTTCCCAGCATCTTATAAAATTTCCTCAAGTCTCCCGCCGTCATCTGCCCGTCGGCGGACTCCCGCCCCGGTTCAATCGAGGCGTAGGTAAAGTAGCCCCCCACCAGCGTACAGAGCACCCGGGATATCCGCCCCGCCGCGCCCATGGCGAAAGAGACCACCCTTGTCTCCGGAAAGTCCGCTATAAGCTGCAAAACCGCGATATTATCCTTAAGGTTACAGGCGGTCGTGACGACCTTACAGATATCGGCGCCGGCGTTTAACTGCTCCTTAACGATTCCTCCCATCTTCCCCGGTGACGGCGTTTCCTTTATATTATGATAGGAAACCAGGCATTCTGCTTTGTCCTTTATCTTTCCGGCTAAAGATGCTACTCCCGGCGTGGAGAGTTCGATATCCACGATGTCCGCCCCCATCTCCGCAGCTTCCAGAAGCGCCGATAATCTTTCCGATTCCCCTCCCCTCCAGGCACCACCTTCTTCCACCCGCCGGTTGCAGGCTATCCACGGTTTCTTCAGGTGGCCAGCTACTCCCTGCCAGCCCCTGCCGACAAGGTCGATGCGCAGTTCGTAAAGGTCGATAAGCGGCCCGACTTTTCTTATCGACTCGACGTCGTCGCTGATAATGGAAGCGCATATCAGAGGTCTATCCCCAGCCAATCAGCACCTCCTCCACTACAGATGGGTCCACATCGTCGCTGATAAAGGCATTACCGATTGTCTTGAGCAGGACAAACCTGACCCTATTCTGCGATACCTTCTTATCATGCCGCATGGCCTGCAGCACCGCGTCTTTATCGATGCCCGGCATCTCTCGGGGTAGCCCGGCTTTCTCGATGATTTCCTCCAGCCTGACGACCTCTCTTCCGTCGAGAATCTCCATCCGACTTGCTATCTTCGCTGCCGCCACCATCCCGATGGCTACTCCCTGTCCGTGTTTGATTTGATAATCAGAGGCGGCTTCCACGGCGTGACCGATGGTATGACCATAGTTCAGGATACCACGCAGGTCCGCCTCTTTCTCGTCCCTTTCCACGATATCGGCTTTAATCCGGGCGGTCTCCAGTACGATTGTCTCCAGTACCGAGGGATGATACTCCAGGGCTTTGTTGATATTCATATCGAGGAAATGAAAGAGGTTCTTATTTCTGATAGCGGCGCTTTTAATGACTTCGGCCAGTCCGTTGGCCAGTTCTTCAGGCGGGAGGGTTGCCAGGGTATCTATATCGGCCACGACCATTCTCGGCTGATAGAACACGCCGATGATATTCTTCAACCGTCCGTAATCTACAGCCGTCTTGCCGCCGATGCTGCTGTCCACCTGCGCCAGCAGGGTGGTCGGCACCTGTACCAGGGGCAACCCCCGCATATAGGTTGCCGCCACGAAACCCGCTAGGTCGCCGATTACCCCGCCCCCCAGGGCCAGAACCGGGGTGTTTCTTTCCGCGAAAGCATCGGTAAGGTCTCCGTAGAGCCTCCCGGCTGTCTCCAGCGATTTACGCTCCTCCCCGGGCGGTACCTCGATGATAGTCGTATTAAAGCCGGCATTGGCCAGCCCGCGCTCCAGAGTATCGCCATAAAGGTCTGCAACGGTATTATCGGTGATGATTACCGCTTTATCGGTAAAACCCCGCTCCTTCAACCACAGCCCCACCCGCGGCAGCAATCCGCTCCCGACACGTATCTCATAGCTGCCGCTGCCGGCTTCCAGTTTTACTTTTTTCATTTATGCCATTTTACCTCTACTCACCCCGTCATGCAATAACACCGCATAAGCGACAATCAATATTTAGGGGGCACTTTTGGGATTTCTTTAGTATAAAGCTGATTTATTCACGGATTGACTTCTAAAAATGTTGACATACAGTACCATTTTATGCTAAATTTATTATTTAGTGCTCAGAATTCAGTAATAGCGCGCGGTGGGAGCAGTAATTCCTCGTGCCGCCGCTAGAATTCTAGAATGGATGGGCTACGGCTCATCCATTGTAATTGTATGGGGATAGGAAGGATATAATGCCAACAATAAATCAGCTGGTCCGTAAAGGGCGCAAGAAGGCAATCAAGAAAGACAAGACACCGGCGCTGGGTTTTACCTATAACGCCCTGAAAAACCGGGTAAAAATGGGTAAAAGCTGCCCGCAGAAACGCGGCGTCTGCGTACAGGTAAAGACCACCACGCCTAAAAAGCCCAATTCCGCCCTGCGCAAGATAGCCAGGGTCAGGCTGACCAACCACATGGAGGTTACCGCCTATATACCCGGAGAAGGACATGAATTACAGGAGCACTCGGTGGTACTGATTCGCGGCGGCCGTGTCAAGGACCTGCCCGGCGTGCGCTATCACATCGTCCGGGGGGCGCTGGATACCACCGGCGTCAGCGACCGCAAGCAGGGCCGCAGCAAGTAC
>CAYPYL010000215.1:0-2602 GCA_964414605.1 uncultured Dehalococcoidaceae bacterium | reverse complement strand
CCGCCGCCGTACCTGCCGTTATTCATAACCACCGTGCATACCCGCGTATCCACCGTTTCACCGTCCACCACGAGGGTTATATCACGGTTCCGGTAGGATATGAGGGTGGTGAGGGTCCCCAGCAGATATGAAGTCAGGCTGCCCAGCGCCTTGTACTGCTGGGTGGTGCGCCTTACTATCTCGGCGTCGAAGCCCATGCCGGCGAAATTAACGAAGAGCCTTTCCGCCCGGCTGCCGTTATCCGAATATTCCACGACACCGAGGTCGACGGTGAGTTTCCGGGGTTCAAGAAAGCACCGGCAGGCATCTTCATACCGGCGCGGCACGCCGATGGTGCGGATATAGTCGCTGCCCGTCCCCGTACTAACTATCCCCAGCAGCGCCTCCTCGATATTCCCGGAGGCATACATCCCGTTGACAATCTCGTTGATGGTGCCGTCGCCGCCCACGGAGACCACCATATTGTAGCCGTCCTGCGCGGCGGCGCGGGCAAGCTCGACGGCATGTCCGGGCGCCTCGGTGACGTCGTGTTCAAAACGAAGTCCCTGCCCCCTGAACAGCTCCTTTATCATGGGCCACAGACGGGCTGTCTTACCGGCTCCGGCGGCCGGGTTTACGATAACTTTAGCATATGTCGAACTCAATGTAATCCTGCGCTCCGGATTTACGAGTATCTTTCAAGTATTTTTCAAGAGTATACCATAATATAACACAATGCGACATTAAGAAAATATTAATTTAGGATAAAGAATTCATATTATTTTAGCTCCACTCGGCGGCACCCGCCCACACCCGCGCCATTTCCTGCCCCAGGAGCTTGTGCTCGGCTTTCTCCAGGGCGGGGTCGACCTGAAAGAGCTTGATTGCCTCTGCCCTCGCCAGCTCCAGGATAGCCACATCGGATATCTTCGCCATGCGCAGGTCGGGCAGTCCGCTCTGCCTGGTGCCGAAAAACTCGCCCGGACCCCGCATTTTAAGGTCTTCCTCGGCCAGCTTGAACCCGTCCTGTATGCTTTCTATTATGTCAAGCCTCTCCCGGGCCACCTCGGAGGGATTTTCCGCCAGCAGCATACAGTAGCTCTGCTCCCGACCGCGCCCCACCCGACCGCGAAACTGGTGCAGCTGTGAAAGCCCGAAACGGTCGGCGCTCTCTATCAGCATGACGGTGGCATTGGGTATGTCTATGCCTACTTCTATCACCGGCGTGGAAACCAGTATGTCCAGCTCGCCGCGGCGGAAGCTCTCCATGGCCGCTTCCTTGTCCGCCGAAGAAAGCCGCCCGTGCAGCAGTCCCAGCTTCAAATCCGGAAAGACCTCCGTGGAAAGGCGTTCGTACTCCACCGTCGCCGCCTGGGCCATAACCGCCTCCGACTCTTCGATCAGCGGACAAAGGATAAAGACCTGCCGACCTGCCGCTACCTGTTTCCTCACGAAGGCGTAGGCGCTTTCCCGCTGATTGGGCTTGAGCCACTTCGTCTTCACGGTCTGCCTGCCCGGCGGCAGTTCGTCGATTACCGAAAGGTCAAGGTCGCCGTACAGCGTCAGCGCCAGCGTACGGGGAATCGGCGTGGCCGTCATCACCAGCATGTGTGGATTGAACCCCTTTTCCCGCAGCGCCGAGCGCTGCTCCACCCCGAAACGGTGCTGTTCATCCACCACCGCCAGCCCCAGCTTACTGAACTCTACCCCTTTTTGAACCAAGGCGTGAGTGCCGATAACTATGTCTATCTCCCTTTCCTGCACCTGTTTATGTATCTGTTTTTTACCCGCCCCTTTGATATCCCCGATGAGCAGCGCCACCTTGACAGGGCGCTCCAGGAAGCCGGAATAGCTTTTCAGATAGCCTTCACCCTCTTCCTGTCCCAATCGAGAAAGCAACTGACAAATCGTGGCGTAGTGCTGTTCGGCCAGAATCTCGGTGGGAGCCATGAAAGCACTCTGGTAGCCGTTAGCCACCGCCACCAGCAGGGCCGCCGTGGCCACTGCCGTCTTACCGCTGCCCACTTCCCCCTGCAACAACCTGCTCATCGGCTTTGATTTACTTAAGTCACCCAGTATTTCTTCCAGGACTTTATCCTGGGCGCCGGTCAGGGTAAAAGGCAGCGAAGCAAGGAACTTATCTATAGCCGTCTTCTTAATATCGAACGCGTTACCGGGTCGGGTCTCCTGCCAGTCGCGCTTCTTGCTCATCACGCCGAGTTGCAGCAGGAAAAGCTCGTCGAAAGCCAGCCGGACCCTGGCCCTGTCCTTGGTTACTTCGTCCTCGGGATAGTGCGCCTGGCTGATGGCCTCGGGGAGTTCCAGCAAGCCCAGTCGCTTACGAAGCCCCGCCGGGAGGAAGTCCGTCACCCGTCCCGCCCAGAGGTCGGTAAAATCCTTCATGAGCTTTCTGACCTGCCGCGGCCTTAGTCCTGCCGTAAGCGGATAGACCGGCACCAGACGGGCGGTATGCACCAGGTCCTGTCCTTCTATGATTTCCCACTCCGGCGACTGAAAGACGTGGCGGCCCCTGAACAGGCTGACGCGACCGCTTAACATTATCCTCGTATTGGTGGTCAGCTTCTTCGCCAGGTACGGCTGGTTGAACCAGACCACCCGGATA
>CAYPYL010000214.1:0-2605 GCA_964414605.1 uncultured Dehalococcoidaceae bacterium | reverse complement strand
ATGGTTATCGGAGGATAACAGCCCTGTTGAATAATGAGCAAGGGTGGAGAGTGAACCATAAAAGAGTGGAGAGAATCTGGAGATAGGGGGATTCGAACCCCCGACCTCCGCGATGCGAACGCGGCGCTCTCCCAATTGAGCTATATCCCCATGGCGTCAAGAATATTATAGCACATCCCGGCTATCGTTCGATGCGTTTTATCTGGTAGCGCAGTTTTCCGGCCGGAGCTTTTATTTCCACCGTATCCCCGTCCTTCCGGCCCAGGAGCGCCTTGCCCAGGGGCGATGCGATGGATATCTTACCCTTTAAAGGGTCCACTTCCCGCGGGTCGACAATCATGTAGCACAGTTCTTCGCCGGAAGCCAGGTCGTTGAGGATGATATTGTCGCCGACGCCCGACTTTACGGCAGGCTCTTTCTTCTCTCCGATGATGGTGGCCGATTTCAGCGTTTCCTCGAGTTCCTTGACTCTTCCTTCCACGTGTCCGCGTTCTTCCCTGGCGGCGTCCAGCGGCGCGTTCTCGCGGAAATCCTTGTCGGCGGCAGCCCGCTGTATCTCACCGACCAGTTCCTGGCTCCTCTGCTTGAGACTTTCCAGGTCCGCCACGAGCTCGTCATACTTCTGGCGCGTCAGCGAGGCGGTCTCTCGCGTCACGCGGCTTGCAGCGACCTGCGGGGCGGCCTTTCCTTTTCTGGTCTTGAGATGGGTGGACAGGTTGGTCTGGCTCCAGCCCGCCTTCTTGGCATACGCGAGGAAAGCACGCACCAGTTCCTGCTTCCTGGCGTAATCGGTATCCGAGACGGACAACTGCTCGGCGTAGCCGGCTACCGCCGGGGGGGCCAGCCTGGAAAACGGACTCTCCCAGCCGTACCATCGGGCGAATTTATACACCTCCGGCTGGCTGGCATCCCTGTCTTTCGCGGGAATATTCGCCAGGTATAATGCGGCGGCCTCGCCCAGGGTGGGAATCCGGTTATCGCTGTCTGCCATCTGTCTCCCCTCGATGAATATGCTGTACTATTCTAATCATTAATCCCATTTTCGGTCAATCTTGCCGGGTCTTGAAGGGCATCTTTAGTGCGTTCAAAACCCCCGCCACCGCCCGGTATTTTAGCAGGCTGGTTATCGTCCGACTGTGCCAGTCGAAGGATATGTCTGCGGACTTGAGCAGGGCTTCGTCGATGCCGCCGGCTTTGACTATCTCGAATAGACGGTC
This sequence comes from uncultured Dehalococcoidaceae bacterium, assembly GCA_964414605.1. Lineage (GTDB taxonomy): Bacteria > Chloroflexota > Dehalococcoidia > Dehalococcoidales > RBG-16-60-22 > JAFGPF01. Next base: position 1,388 of record CAYPYL010000214.1, on the reverse strand, counting down.
GATTTGCCGGTTGTTAAGCCTCTCGAACAGACGCCTTGCCCAGTAGCCTGTCGTGAGTTCCCGTCCCAGCTTTTTACGCCACTCCCGCTGGTAGCGCGCCAGTCCCTTCGCGGAGAGGTCTCCTTCTTCGAGCGCCCGGTGCAGTGTTGCGGCGGCTATTTCCGCGCCGAGCAGTCCGTAGTAGATACCCCCGCCGGTAGTCGGCTTTACCTGCCCGGCGGCGTCCCCGACGACTATCAAGCGCTCGCTGCAGGTGCGGGTAAGCGGCCTTAAGGGAATCCCCCCGTAGCTTATGTGAAAATCGGCGGCAGCGATTCTGCCCGCCGCCGCCAGCCGTTCCAGCCATTTTCTCAAATAATGCCCGGGCTTTTCACGCGCCATCAGCCCCACCCGCGCCGTCGCCGGAGATGTCGGCACAATCCAGCCGAAGAAACCCGGCGCCACATCCCCGAAATATACCTCGACCCCGCTGACATCGCGCGCCTCTGCTTCCGTCTGGACGCCGACCGTAAAGTCGCGGTAAGAGCCGAACCCCAGCCGCCCGATTAGACCCGGCGTGAAACCGCTGGCTATGACCGCGCATTTTGCGGCAATTTTCGGTTCTTTACCGTCGCGGGACATGGTGGCGATAGCCCGGTCCTTCTCGATGGTAACGTCGGTAACCCGGCTATTATAGAGGTATTCGGCCCCCGCCCGCTGCGCCCGCTCCGCCATCGACCGGTCGAAGGCCGCCCGGTCCAGGATGCAGGCCTGCGGTTCTTCCCGCCGCAGTTCGAGCCGGTTGCCGGAGGGCGAAAACAGGGTGGCGCTGTTGACGCGGCGGAGAATCGTTTTTTCGTCGATGTTGAAAGTATCGGCGCATTCCTGGCTGATAATGCCGGTGCAGCAGACCTTTTGTCCCGCCTGCGGCTTCCGTTCCGCCACCGCTACGCTGTGTCCTTTATCAGCGAGGCGATAGGCGGCATAGCTTCCCACCGGCCCCCCGCCGACAATTAAGACATCGTGCATTCAGTCTCCGTCGGAGGCCTCCGGGCGGGTGCCCAGGTATTTCCGGGGAAAATAGATTGCCAGCGGGATGATGGTGATGACGATGATAATGATGAGGGCATTGAAGCCGTTTATCTTTACATCGAGTAACAGGTTTAAAGCGATGACGCTAAGCGTCACCAGGGCGATGGAAAGCCCGATCGATATCGCTATCCTTTCGATGATGTTTATCTTTTTAAAGAAGACGAGGGTCCAGGCAAACCCCGGAACAAAGAAAACGAGCACGGCTGCCAGGATAGCCCTGATGACAAGCAGCCCGCCGGAAGCTGGCAGCAAGGTATCCAGTAGCGCACCTAAATCCATGTGATAATATTACCCTGTCTTGGGAGGCAACTTCAAGA
>CAYPYL010000213.1:0-2620 GCA_964414605.1 uncultured Dehalococcoidaceae bacterium | reverse complement strand
CCTATTTTGAGCATAATCCCCCTTAAACAAAAACCCTCTCAGACATGTTGAGAGGGCAAAACTTCAGGGTTTCATTTTTGCCGTCTCGGTCGTATCCGATCCAAGCGACTTCTATTGTTAAGGTATCAGCTCTAAACTCACCGCCATAACGGTCGATGGTAATTATAATTTTAACTTATATTTACAGCCCTGTCAATACGTCAGGTAGAACGGTAATATCATTAATTGTCTTAAGGGTAAGACAGGTGTTATAATTTCCACGTAATCCCGGAGAAAAGAGGCGTATTATAGATATTATACCGGCCATAGACCTGCGCGACGGCAGATGCGTACGCCTGTACCAGGGCGACTATAATCAGGAAACGGTATTCTCCGAAGACCCCCTTGATACGGCCCTGAAATGGCAGTCTATGGGCGCACCGCGGTTACACATCGTCGACCTTGACGGGGCAGCCTCCGGCGAAGTACGTAACCTGGAAATCATCCGTGACATCGCCAGGGCGATGCTGATTCCCGTACAGCTCGGGGGCGGAATACGGGATATCGCCACTATTGAAACCCTACTGAAAGCGGGTATAGAGCGCGTTATCCTGGGCACGGCGGCGGTGGAAGAGCCGCTACTGATCAGCGAGGCCTGCCGGCGTTTCCGCGAGTCCGTAATCGTCGGCATCGATGCCCGCGACGGTTACGTCGCCACGCGCGGCTGGACCGAAGACACGGAACAGTCGGCCGTAGCGCTGGCCGACGCCATGTTGCAAGCGGGCGTCGGGCGTTTTATTTACACGGATATCAGCCGGGACGGCACCCTGACGGAGCCGAATTTTTCGGCGATTGCCGAGATTATAGAGTCCGTCCGTGTGCCCGTTATCGCCGCCGGCGGCATCGCCACGATAAACCACCTGAAAATGCTAAAGAAGCTCGGCGCCGAAGGCGCCATCGTGGGCAGAGCCCTGTATACCGGGGATATCAACCTGAAGCAGTCGATTTCTGAAATCTCCAAGCTACCGGAATGAAATGAAAAGGTAAATACCAATGAGTAATCTGAAATACAATGATAAAGGGCTAATACCGGCCATAGTGCAGGACTCGGATACCGGGGACGTGCTGATGCTGGGCTATATGAACGAGGAATCCATCCGCAGGACTTTAGATAGCAACGAGGTCTGGTTTTTCAGTCGCAGTCGGCAGGAGCTCTGGCACAAGGGAGAGACCTCCGGAAACAAGCTCCTGGTGCGCGAGCTCTGGCGTGACTGCGATAACGATACTATTCTGGTGAAGGCGCACCCCACCGGCCCAACATGCCACACCGGCAACAAGACCTGCTTCTTCCAGGAGTTAACCGGGACTGACCTGTAATTCCTTAAGAAGCAGCCTGCGCCGCTTCTTCCTCCATATCCACTTCCACCGCTTTATTCATGGCCGCTATCGCCACTTCCAGCTGCCGGTCATCCGGCTCTCCCGTGGTCAGCGACTGCATCAGCAGGCCGGGGGCCAGGATAATTTTCATGAACCAGTTATGGGCGTACCTGGCTCCGTAATAAATGACCTCGTAGCCAAGCCCCATGATAACCGGGATGAGCACGATGCGGGCGCCAATCATCAGCCACAGGTTCTGGCGTCCCACGAAGGAAAAAACGAAGATAGCGATTACCAGCACCAGGAATAAGAAACTGGTGCCGCAGCGCACGTGGGCGGTGCTGTACGACTTTATGGCATCTACCTCCATCGGTACGCCTGCCTCGTAGGCATTGACCGCTTTATGCTCGGCGCCGTGATAGGTAAAGACGCGCTTGATATCGGGCAGGAACGACATCACCTTGAGATAAGCAATGAAGATAATCAGGCGTATCACACCTTCGACGATGTGAAATACCACCGAGTTCGGTATATAGGCGTTGACCAGCTTGGTGAGAAAAAGGGGAGCGATAAAGAAAAGGATAACCACCAGAACAACCGCCGAGGCTATCATGCCCCAGATAGCCTTGGTGGGGATTTCCTCTTCCTCCTCTTCTATGGCGATATTGGCCGAATAGAGCAGGCTTTTAATACCTATTACCATGGCCTCGACCAGAATAACGACGCCGCGCACCACGGGCGTCCGTCTTAGCCGGCTGGTGGTAAGAGAGGGCAGGGGTTTTACATCGGTCGTAATATCACCGGAGGGCCGGCGCACCGCCGTAACCGAGGAGCTGCGTCCGCGTATCATTACCCCTTCGATAACCGCCTGGCCGCCGTAATTGAACTTTTTTTTCTTTTCTGCCATGCCGCCCAAACGAAAAGGAGTCCCGACGCGCCGGGACTCCTGCCTTCCGTTACGTAATCAACTAGCCATCCAGCTTATACCGTTTCTTGAACCGCTCCACGCGTCCGGTGGTATCCAGCATGCGTCTCTCGCCGGTGAAGAAGGGGTGGCAGTTACTGCATACTTCCACCTTGAGCTGCTTTTTGGTGGAACCCGTGGTGAACTTATTGCCGCAGGAGCAGACTACCTCGGCATCGGGATAATATTGAGGGTGTATCTTCTTTTTCATATAATTCAGCTGGCGTAAACGCTGACCTTTCTCCGATTGTTGCTGGTGGGTTCGTACTTGACGATTCCGTCGATAAGGGCAAAAAGGGT
>CAYPYL010000212.1:0-2633 GCA_964414605.1 uncultured Dehalococcoidaceae bacterium | reverse complement strand
AGGGTCTTTTCGGTAAGAAGGAGAACTGGTTCATCCTGGAGGCGGTGCTGCTGGATTATATTAAGAGTCGGCGCTGGTTCCGCGGCAAGGCAAGGGAAGCCTGGGCGGCGGAGATACAGGACATCATTCCTATGCGGATGGACAGATCCGACGCCTATGTCATCCTGTTTCAGGTCGATTACCAGGAGGGGGAACCGGAGACCTATGTCATCCCCGTCGCCGTTGCCCCCGCCGAGAAGGAAGATATGTTAAGCGGAGACCACCCCAATGCCATTATCGCCAAGCTGAAGCAGCGCGGCAAAGCCGGTGATAGTATCCTCTTCGACGCCATGGTCGATAGCGACTTCTGCACCCTGTTGCTGAAAGCAGTAGGCCGGCGGCGCACGTTTAAGGGTAAGTCCGGCGAAATTAACGCCATGCCGACGAGGCTTTTCCGCCGGCTGCGCGGTCCGGGAGACACCGACCTGACGCCGTCCAGGATGAACGTAGAGCAAAGCAATACCTCGGTTACGTACGGGAGCCAGCTTATACTAAAGCTGTTCCGCCGTATCGAAGAAGGAATCAACCCCGATGTGGAGATAGGGCAGTTCCTCACGGAAAACACTCCTTTCGCCAATATATCGCAGGTAGCCGGTTCGCTGGAATACCGGCGAGGCCGCCGGAAACAGCTCGGTCTCGCTATCCTGCAGAGTTTCGTGCCGAACGAAGGCGATGCTTGGGGATATACCCTGGACTTTCTGGAGCGGTACTTCGGGGAGGTGCTGGCGCACCCCACCGTGCAGGCGCCGCCGGTTCCCCACAAATCCCTGCTGTCTTTGTTGAAGGAGACTCCTCCCCTGGCAAAGGAGACCATCGGGTCTTACCTTGCCTCGGCACAGCTTTTGGGACAGCGCACCGCAGAACTTCATATAGCGCTGGCTTCAGGCCTGCAAGACGCCGACTTTGCCCCGGAGCCGTTTACCACGATGTACCAGACGTCACTATATCAATCGCTGCGAAGCTTTTCTATACGAACGATACAGTTGCTCAAGGAGCGCCTCAAACACCTGCCGGAAGACCAGCACGAAAGCGTCAGGCAGATACTGGAGCTGGAAAAGGAAATAATTGCACGCTACAACCTGGTGAGGAGACAAAAAATAACGGGGGCACGTATCCGATGCCACGGTGACTACCACCTGGGGCAGGTACTCTACACCGGTAATGATTTTGTTATCATCGATTTCGAGGGTGAGCCGGCACGCTCACTTAGCGAAAGGCGTCTCAAGCGCTCGCCGCTGCGTGATGTTTCCGGTATGATTCGCTCCTTCCACTACGCGGCGCAAAGCGCCGTAATAAAACAGGCGTCTATGCTGCCCATGCCGGAGGACAACCTGCCGTTGCTGGAACGCTGGGCGGAATACTGGTATATCTGGGTCTCGGCAGAGTACCTGAAGGCATATCTGGATATAATGGGTCATACAGGGTTATTGCCGGATGACCCCGACCAGTTAAAAATCCTGCTCAATGCCTTCCTGCTCGACAAAGCCATGTACGAAGTCGGCTACGAGCTGAATAACCGACCCGACTGGGTGAGAGTTCCCCTTCAGGGTATATTACAGCTTCTGGAAACAGAGGAGTAGAGACATAAAAATGGTTCCTGACAGCAGCCGAAAGCCGGAGAAAGCCGATAAAATGAAGCCGCCATCGGTCCCCGTCCGACATGATATCACTCTCCTCTCCGATGACGACCTGTACCTTTTCAACGAAGGCTCCCATCACAAGCTTTATAAAAGGCTGGGGGCGCATTTGATGACGGCGGATGGTGTGGCGGGGACATACTTCGCCGTGTGGGCACCCAATGCCAGCAGGGTACACGTCACGGGTGAATTCAACGGCTGGGATAAAACGAGCCACCCTCTGCAGGCGATAGGAAAATCCGGTATCTGGGGAGGATTCGTTGCCGGTATCGGCGCCGGTACCCTGTACAAATACTATATCGTCTCCAGATATCACAACTACTCCGTAGATAAAGCCGACCCGTTTGCTTTCTCCAGCGAGATTCCCCCGAGGACGGCTTCAATCGTCTGCGATTTAGACTATGAGTGGGAAGACGAAGCATGGATGAAGAAACGCCGCGACCGGAACGCTCTCGACGCACCCATCTCCATCTACGAAGTGCATCCCGGCTCGTGGCGGCGCGTTCCCGGGGAGGGCAACCGCCACCTGACATATCGCGAGATGGCTCCCGAACTGGTCGAATACCTGCATGAGACGGGCTTTACGCACGTTGAGTTCTTACCGATAATGGAACACCCCTTCTACGGTTCCTGGGGCTACCAGACGACCGGTTATTTCGCCCCCACCAGTCGTTACGGTACACCGCAGGACTTCATGTTCCTGATTGACTACCTGCACCGGCACGATATCGGCGTCATCCTCGATTGGGTCCCATCCCACTTTCCCAGTGACGAACACGCCCTGGCTTTCTTCGACGGCACGCATCTCTACGAGCACAAGGACCCGCGTCAGGGGATACATCCCGACTGGAACAGTTGTATTTTTAATTACACTCGCAATGAAGTAAGGAGTTTCCTGACCAGCAACGCCCTTTTCTGGCTGGAGAGGTACCATGCCGACGGACTGCGTGTCGATGC
>CAYPYL010000211.1:0-2637 GCA_964414605.1 uncultured Dehalococcoidaceae bacterium | reverse complement strand
CCGGTAAGCAACATGCCGTACCCTTCATCATGGGTGGCACCTTGGGTGAAATCACCGACAAGTGGGGTGACCCTCTCGGATTATCGCCGTTAAGGATGCCAGGAATCGTACCGGACTACGTGACCATGTTTAAAAGCGCGAAAGATATGGGTGTCAAGAGTTGGGCCTATATTTTCGCCCAGGTGCCGAGTAAGTGGAAAGAAGCGGGCATGATTGCTCCCCATGCGCTCGACCTTATGTATGTTTTTGGCCATACTGGCAATCCTAATATGTGGAACAATATGTTTTTCATGTTTGGAGCCACCAATCCGAACTCCGGGGCTACAGTAGAGGATCTATTAGTCTCTCAGTCGATGATGCGCATGTGGACTCACTTCGCCAAAACGGGAGACCCGAATGTCGAAGGCTTAATTAATTGGCCTGCCTACGATGCTACTACCGACGAGTACCTCTATATCGCCGACCCGCTAGAGGTCAGATCGGGCTTCTCTGAAATTGGCCCTACAAAATAGCGAGCCAAGTAGTACTTTAGGGTACTAGAAACCTCTCTCCCACAATTACTTTTTTAAAAGCAGGCGCCCCCACTATCCCCGCTATAGCTCAACCGCTCCCTGTTCGATCAGAATATCCAGGGTCCAGCGTGCCGCATTCCCGACAATATTGACACATTTCTTGGGGTCAGAATGCCCCCCCGCCTCCTCAAACTTTGCCAGTTCCTCTGGGTCCCACAGGTAAAACTGACGCCCGAAAAGCTGTGTCAGGATTTGCGGGCAGATAACCGTTCCGTACTCTTCAATATATCTATCAAAAAGTAATTTGGCTATACCCATGGCATTCAGCAGCACATCCACGTTTTCCTGGATAAACTCGGTATTAGACATCTTTTCTATCGGGCGGCCGAGGTAGTAGTCCAGAACGAGTGTTCCTCCTATCAGTCCCCCGCATGTTCCCGCTACTTGAGCAGCCTGACCGGCGCAGGATGAACTTGCGGCTCTAACCAGGGAGGCATCGAAGCCAAGAATGTCGTGCAATGCCGCTACCGTGCACTGTGAACAACCTGTCGAACATCTCTCATAATTGACGCCCAGTTCGTGCGCCTTATCCAGTAATTCCCGGCGGGTAAGACCCTGATATTTTTCTCTAACTTTCATTCTCAAATCTCGCCTTTCTTATTTTCACTGTTTGGCCCAATTTTAGCACAATTCTCACGGGTCTTGCCAAGACCCTTACGTTACCGGAATACAACGCCTGGTTAACTGATTTTTCCGCATTGACAATATAAGTCATGAAGATTATAGTCAAGTTGGTTTGAAATTGTAGTACGGGGGTATCAGCTATATGCGCGAGACGATAAAAATCGCCGGTATGCAGATGGAACCGGTTATACTGGACAGGGAGCGAAATCTCACAAAAAGCCTCGAACTGATGGAAACCGCGGCGCGGGAGGGGGCTCAACTGGCGGTGTTCCCCGAGTGCTGCTTAAGCGGCTATGTTTTTTCCAGTCTGCAAGAGGCCATTCCGGTAGCCGAGACTGTTCCGGGGCCGAGCACGGAGAAAATAATGGATTCCTGCCGCAGGCTGAACCTGCATGTAATTATCGGTCTGCTGGAGAAAGATAAAGGCAAGTATTACAACACTTCGGCATTCATCGGTCCGTCCGGACTGATTGGCAAATACCGCAAGCTTCATCTACCCTATATCGGCATCGACCGTTTCCTCAACCACGGCGATATGCCCCTGGAAGTCTATGAGACCGATATAGGGAGAATCGGACTGGGTATCTGTTACGACCTTGACTTCCCCGAGCACTCACGCGTGTTAACGCTACTGGGAGCCGAAATTATCGTGACGATAACAAACTGGCCCGAGGGTATTGAAATCATCCCGGAACACATCATTCCGACCAGAGTCCGCGAGAACCAGGTCCATCACATCGCCGTTAACCGTGTCGGCGAGGAGCGCGGCGTCAGTTTCTTCGGGAAAAGCAGGATTTTCGACTGTACGGGCGCCCTGCTGGCGGAAGGCAAACCCTACCGTGAAGATATCCTTTATGCCGAGATTACCCCGGCACTGGCCCGGGAAAAACACCAGATTATGATACCGGGCGAGCTGGAGATTGATTTAATAAAAGACCGCCGTCCGGAATTTTACCGCAAGCTAACGGAGCCTCTTGCAGATACCTCTCGTATTCGTACTTGATATAGATTCCCGTAAAATTCCGGCTGACCCGGCATCAAGGCAACGGGCTAAGGAACATGGGTATTATCGGGACTGATTCTCTAACACAAGGTCGGTGACGTGTTTCCTGAATCTCTTTAAAATGGTTTGGAACGCCTCCGCCTCATCCTGACTAAGGCACTGCATTGCCTGTGAACCAATCTTATGCCGCAGCAACATGGTCTGCTCCACCAGGTCCAGGCCTTTTTCGGTGATGGTCACCCTTCTTAACCTGCGGTCGCGCCTGGTCCGGGCGCTCCTGGTCAACCCCAGCTTATCAAGGCTGTCGACCGCGCTGGTAGTGGCGTGTTTGGAGCGCGTTATCCGGCGACTCAACTCGGTGGGTGTCAGAGTACCGCCGCGCGCTATCAAAATATGCAGGATGCTCATCTGCGTCCGGTTAAGACCGGACTTTCTCAA
>CAYPYL010000210.1:0-2641 GCA_964414605.1 uncultured Dehalococcoidaceae bacterium | reverse complement strand
CAGACAGCTTATTACGATGTGACTCGCAGGCGTCGTCAGGCCTCCGCGGAGAGCTTGCTAAGTGTATTGAAGGCACTGGGAGCCCCGGTAAAATCACTGGACGATGTAGCTCCGGCCTTGCGTGAAAGAAAACAGGCGCTGCATCGGCGGATGATGGAGCCGGTCACCGTAGCCTGGAACGGTAAATGCCCGGTCATTAAGGTATGTGTGCCGGCCGGCATGGCTGATTCTTCGTGGCTCGGCCATCTGAACATGGAGGATAACCGCAGGAAGACCTGGCATTGGCAGGCCGCTGACCTGCCTGTCCTTGATAGTATAGACGTTGAGGGAACACGTTATATAACAAGAGGAATCATCCTGCCGGAAAAACTACCCTGGGGATATCACCGGTTTTTTCTGGAGGTACAGGGTAATACCGGAGAGACCCTGATTATATCGGCACCCGTAAAGACATACCTAACTTCCGGAGACAAGGAAAACCGCAGGTGGGGCGTCTTTATGCCTCTGTATGCCTTACAAAGCCGGGATAGCCGGGGCAGCGGCGACTATACAGCTTTAAGCTCTCTGACTGATTGGATATCCTCGTTGGGGGGGAAGACCGTGGCGACACTGCCTCTGCTGCCGACCTTTCTGGATGAGCCTTTTGAGCCCAGCCCGTATGCCCCCGTAAGCCGACTTATGTGGAACGAGTTTTACATCGATATCGACAGTGTGCCGGAACTGGCGTTGCTGCAATCTCCATCGGTGAAAGCAGAAATAACGAAGCAGCAGGATTTACCACTGGTGGACTATCGCCGTCTGATGGCGTTAAAACGCCGCATCTTGGAGCAATGCTGCCAGCGCCTCTTGCAGGAAAAGACCACCCGTTTTCATGAGTATGAGTCCTTCATTCAGGCAAATCCCGTCGTGAAGGACTACGGTCGTTTCCGGGCAGCTATGGAAAAACAGCGTTCGCCGTGGTCAGACTGGCCGGAGCGACTGCGCAATGGTGCCTTGAATGAAGGCGATTACGATGAAGGGACAGACCATTATCATATGTATGCCCAGTGGCTGGCTAACCAGCAGGTAAGAAATGCTGCCGGTGTAGCCCGCGATAAGGGCGTAACCCTGTATTTCGACCTGCCCCTGGGGACTCACCCCGAAGGCTACGACGTGTGGCGCGAGCGCGAAAGCTTCGTTCTGGAGGCAACGGTCGGGGCACCACCGGATTCAGTCTTCACCATGGGGCAGGACTGGAGGTTCCCACCCCTTCATCCGGACAGGATAAGGGAGCAGGGCTACCGTTACATTATTAATTCTCTTCGCCATCATCTTCAACATGCCGGTATGCTTCGTATCGACCATGTTATGGGTCTGCACCGGCTCTTCTGGATTCCAAAAGGGCTGGATGCCGGCCACGGTGTTTATGTTCGCTACCGGGCTGAAGAGCTTTACGCCGTTCTAACTCTGGAGTCCCACCGCCACCGGAGCGTCATCGTCGGGGAAGACCTCGGCACTGTGCCTGCCTATGTCAGACCGGCCATGTCGCGGCACGGTCTCCAGCGCATGTACGTATTACACTACGAGCTTGCCGATAATGAAAAATTGCATAAACCACAGGGTAACGTCGTGGCCAGCCTGAACACTCATGATATGCCCCCGTTTGCCTCCTTCTGGCAGGGACTGGACATCCCCGAAAGGCGGAGTCTGGGACTGCTGAATGATAAAAGTACCCGGGCTGAAAAGCGCTCACGGCGGGCTACCATAAATACTCTATTAACCTTTTTATATACCGGAGGCTGGCTTGAGGGTAAAGATACCGGAGTTCGCGACGTTCTCAAAGCATGCCTGGCATTCCTGAACACCAGCCGGGCTCGCGTCGTGCTGGTGAACCTGGAAGACCTGTGGCTGGAAACGCAGTCGCAGAATATTCCCAGCACCGACGACAGAAATCTCAACTGGCGCCGTAAGGCACGCTACACCCTTGAGGAGTTTTGCCGGATGCCGGAGGTTCGTGATACTCTGAAAGAGATAGACAGGCTCAGGAAAAAGAAGTTGAGATGAGCGCGGGTAGAAATCTCGGGGCCACTTATCTGGGGAAAAACAGGACCGGGTTTGTGGTTTGGGCACCCTTTCGGGAGCGGGTTGAAGTACATATCGTTGCGCCCGGCGAACGATTTCTGAATTTAGCTAAGGATGATAAGGGATACTTCAGTATAGAAGCAGAAGACACGCCGGCTGGTAGTCAATATTTCTATCGCCTGGATGGGGATAAAGAATACCCCGACCCCGCCTCCCGCCTTCAACCGCAGGGAGTACACGGGCCTTCCCAAATAGTCAATCCGGATTTCCCCTGGGAAGATAAGCTTTGGCAGGGTCTGCCCCTCCAGGAATACGTTATCTACGAGATACACACCGGCACATTCACGCCTGAAGGTACTTTCGATGCCATTATCGGCCATCTGGACAGGCTGAAGGAGCTGGGCATCACCGCCGTGGAGCTCATGCCGGTGGCGCAATTCCCCGGGAACCGCAACTGGGGCTATGACGGCGTTTACCCTTTCGCCGTGCAGGACTCCTACGGCGGGCCGGACGGTCTCAAACGGCTGGTGAACGCCTGCCACCGGCTAGGCCTGGCGGTGGTCCTGGATGTGGTCTACAA
>CAYPYL010000209.1:0-2665 GCA_964414605.1 uncultured Dehalococcoidaceae bacterium | reverse complement strand
AAAACGAAGCGCAGCTTAACCGGTCGATAGAGCAGTGGACATCTCAACATGAGGCCGAGGAAGTTATGAGAATGCTTCAAAAAGCGGGAGTGGCTGCAGGGGTAGTTCAAAATGGAAAAGATTTGTACAACGATGTGCAGATGAAAGAAAGAGAGTGTTTCTGGGTTGGGGACCATAAGGAACTCGGGAGATTTTCGCACCTGGGACAACCATCCCGGTTATCAAAGACACCGGCGAGGCTGTATAACGTCGCTCCCTGCCTCGGTGAACATACAGAATACATCTGCCGAAACTTGTTGGGCATGTCCGAGGAAGAGTATGATAAGTATCTGGTAGAAGGGATTTTTGAATAAGATTGGCCTGGGATTGACCTGGCCGTAGGGAGTATAATTACCGTATATTAAAAGGAGACCCGTCCGATGAAAGCACAAAAAAGTCAGGTTAGGGTAATTACCGGCAACGGCGCCGCCGCATATGCGGCTATGCTCTGCCGACCGGATGTCGTGACTTCATATCCCATTACGCCGATGAGCGAGGTGGCAGAGCAGCTCTCCGCGTTCCACGCAGACGGCATTCTTGACGCCGAAATGGTTGAAGTGGAGGGAGAAAACTCGGCTATGAATGTTGTTGCTGCTGCCAGTGCCTCCGGCGGCCGGACTTTCACCGCCACTTCGTCCTGGGGTTTATCCTTTATGTACGATGCCGTCCAGCATGCTGCCGGCTTCAGGGTTCCGGTAGTGATGGCCATCGCCAATCGCGAAAGCCCCGGTATTCTCGCCGTCTCCGGCGGCCAGCAGGACATTATCAGCGCGAGGGATACCGGATGGATTCAGGTAATCGTTGAAGACGGCCAGGAAATATTTGACACTATTATCATGGCCTTCCGGTTGGCAGAAGACTACGATATCCAGCTTCCTGTAATGGTGAACTATGATGGATTCTATATTTCCTATCTGGCCCAGGCCGTGGAAATCGCCGCCCAGGAAGACGTTGATCGGTTCCTGGAACCTCTCAAGCACCAGCCGCCGCGTTTGAAATTGACCCCGGGAAAACCCCTCGGCTTAGGCACACACGGCATTGAAGTCGGTTTTGTCGAGCTACGCTATAAACAGTGCGCCGCACTGCAACGGGCGACCACCAAGCTGGACGAGATAGACAAAGAGTTCGGCGATTATTTCGGGCGGAGCTACGGCGGCCAGATAGACGAATACCGTACCGAGGATGCCGAGATAATAGTAGTAGCCTCCGGCGGTGCCGCCGGAACAGCGCGGGCGGTGGTTGATGACAAAAGAGACGAAGGCATTAAAGTAGGTTTGGTCAAGATAAGGCTCTTTCGCCCCTTTCCCCGCCAGCGCCTGACTGAAGTCCTGAAAGGGAGAAAGGCTATCGGGGTCATCGACCGGAGTGTTTGCTTCGGCTGGAACTGCGGACCGATGTATACGGAATTGAGGGCGCTGACGCCGGAAATCGGTATTATGCCCATGTTGAGCTATATCGACGGTCTGGCCAATCTCGATATTACCCGACAGCATATCGAGAGAGTAATCGATGAGACTCATGCCGCCGCGAACGGTAAGTCTTACCAGGAGGTAACCTGGATACCCCTGGAAATGTGAGGGAGAAAATGACACAGCAAGCGAAGAAAAAATCAAGAGTGTTCGATTATTTCAGTGAAAAAGAGGAGCAGTATGCCGGAGGACTGGCATGGTGTCCCGGCTGCATGCTGGAACTCACCGCCAGGTTCATACCTAAAGTTCTGGGCAAGGATATCGTGCTGGTCGGCTGCCCCGGCTGTTCGGCGCCTATTCTTTACGGACAGAACGTCGGGAGCTGGCACAACCTGGCGTATTATAGCTGCCTGATGACCGGGGTCGCTTCCAGTGCTACCGGTATTTCCAGATATTTCCGCCGGATAGGAAAAGATGTCACCGTAGTATGCTTTACTGGCGATGGCTGTGCTGCCGACGTTGGCTTTCAGCCGCTTAGCGGCGCCGCAGAAAGAGACGAGCATATTATCTATATATGCTATGATAATGAAGGCTACATGAACACCGGCTACCAGAGAAGCAGCACCACGCCCCTGGGCGCTTCTACCAGCACGACCCCGGCGGGTGTTTCCAGCAAAGGCAAGCCGACACCGGCCAAGAATATGCCGCTTATCATGGCTTTACACGGGGCCGCCTATGTGGCTACCGCCACTTTAAGTCACCTGGAGGACTTCGCTAAAAAACTGCTTAAAGCAAAGGAAAAGAAAAACGAAGGGTTCGCTTATCTGCACGTGTTTTCTCCCTGCAACATGGGCTGGAGAATAGCAAGTAATCAATCGATTCAGGTATGCCGCATGGCCGTAAGAACTAACTACTTCCCGCTGTGGGAAGCCGAGAACGGCAAGTACCGCCTGACACATGAAACGACTAATCCCAGGCCTGTCCGGGAATTTACCGGGCTGATGCGGAAATTCGCCCATCTGAAAGAGGACGATTTAGACAGGCTACAACGCACGGTTAATGAGAGGTATGCATTCATCAAGACTCTTTGTGCCATGGATAATTAGGTCAAATATATCCCGAATAAATGCTAAGTAATAATATAGCGACAAGGGAGGCAATTCGATGTACAAAGGTGGATATGCAGGCAAGATATTAAGAATAAACCTCACCGACCA
>CAYPYL010000208.1:0-2668 GCA_964414605.1 uncultured Dehalococcoidaceae bacterium | reverse complement strand
CGACCGGCATCAGCCTGGTGCGGCCGCACACGGAGACCATCAAGCCGCCGCGGGCGCTTTGGGTAACTTTCCAGATGGGCCACCCCCTGGGTACGCCCGACGACCCCGCTTTCCAGAGCCGGGTCCTTGCGGCTGTCCTGGAGCTTCTCGAAGCACCCGGTCCCCCGCCGGTACTGGTAGATTTTCCGGAGGATGAACCGGAGAACGACGAGATAACGGTGCTGGCCTGCCCGGTCAATTTCGCCCGGAGCGCGCCCGAAACCGGAGAAGCCGACCCGATGCTGACGGCCTTCCGGCGGGAGGTTACCGCCATGCGCCCCTGGTACGATATGGCCGTGAACAAAAGAAACCGCACCACGGTGGGCGTCAGCGGCATACCGCTGGAGGAACTGGGCGACTTTATCTACGCCATATCCAGGGGAGAGGAGCCGGAAAATCCCGCCGGAGACACGCCCCTGGTCTATACGCTGAAATATGCCGTCGAGGACCTGAAGTCGTACT
Organism: uncultured Dehalococcoidaceae bacterium; assembly: GCA_964414605.1. Taxonomy (GTDB): domain Bacteria; phylum Chloroflexota; class Dehalococcoidia; order Dehalococcoidales; family RBG-16-60-22; genus JAFGPF01. Next base: position 2,167 of record CAYPYL010000208.1, on the reverse strand, counting down.
ACATCGAGGGCATCACAGCACAGCCGGGTCAGGCGTCCGCTTCCAGCAAAGTACTCCAGGAATGGTTCTGGGAAGAGACGGTAGCGGGTAAGGTGCTCCTGGAACTCAAGAAGGTCTGCGAGGCAAGCACCGACAAGATGATGAACATGGTCGGCGCCCACTTCGTCGTCCCCGGCGATGTCGCCCGCCGCCACCAGGCCTAGGCGCCCCGGACAAAGTCGTCCACCCTCTCGATATAGTCCCCCGGGGACGTGCGGTAGGACTGGCTGTGCTCGGCGCCGGCAACCTCCCAGATGCTATCGGCCGGCTTGCCGGAAATATTGTAGAGTCGCCGGTTGTCTTCCGGGGTGATAAACGGGTCTTTCTCCTCGCATATGAAAAATACGGGGCACCTGATATCAGCGACGATATCGCCCGGATTTATCAGCTGGTAATGATAGATAAGGCGCGTCATCAGCACCAGCCCCGGCACGAACGCCCTGACCAGGAATCCAGGCAACCCCACCCTGGCCGCCTCGCGCACGGCCATGGTGGGCACATCGACAAAGCAGCCGTCCAGTATCACTGCCCTTACCTCATTCTGACTGGCAAAGATGCAGGTTGAGGCGGCGCCGGAGCAATATCCCATAATGCACGTATTCTCCGGGCCGTATCCCCGGCTTGCCAGGTAGTCCACCGCCCCGCCGATGTCGTGCTCGATGTTGGAGAGAGCCTGACCTTTACCCCCCGATTCTCCCCTGCCCCGAAGGTCGAACAGGAGAACGCTGTAACCCTTTTCAATAAGGTCGCGCGTCAGGCTAAGGGTATCGACATTATCATCGACGCGATTTTGAAAGCCGCCGTTGACGATTAAAATGACCCTATCTCCGCTGCCGGGCAGGAACCATCCCCGGAGCGTAACGCCGCCGTCGCGGGCGGTGAAAGATACGTCCTCATAGTCCAGCCCGAGAGAAGCCGGCGAGGCAACCAGGGGAAAGTGCGGTACGTTCATCGCCCTCCAGGCCCCGTACAAGGACAGGCCTGCGTATACAACCAGCAGGGCGCCAATGACTATCAGTGCAATCTGCATAATCAGTTTCTTTCTAGGAGAATCCAACCGTTTACTCACCCATAAACTGAAGGATAACCTGCCGCGACCTCGCCCTGTTATCGAACTCCACCAGCACTATCTGCTGGTACTGGCCGAGTATCATCCTTTTGTTTGCCATGGGGATAACGAGGGACGGCCCCATCAGCGAAGCCCGCACGTGGGAGAAGGCATTATTCTCTTCCCAGAGGAACTTGTGCTTATAGGCGATATCCCTGGGCACGAGGCGCGACCATATATGCTTGAAGTCGGAAATCAGCCCCTCCTCAAACTCAATGGTCGCCAGCGCGGCTGTGGTGCCGGGGAGGAATAAGGTAACGATGCCGTTGGTGATATATTCCTCGATGGCGTGCTTGTGGACCTGCGGGGTGATATTGATAACCGATACGTAGGCTTCGTCAGCCGAAGCATTGGTATCTATGTTAATTTTCCTGGTGTTTATTATCATACTTGCCTCCGGGTATTTTGTATAGGTAAGAAACTTTGACTTAAGGTCTTTTCTCCGGCGGCGGCATCGGCGGCGGAGGCCCCTGTTTGGTCTGGAGGGGCTTACAGATAATCTCGGTGATATGGAGTTCGGGTAGTTTCGTGGAAGGCGCGGCGATAGCCACGACCGCCGTATCCGCGCCCCACCCGGTACCCGCCACGACGACCACTTCCTCGCCGGGGTCCACGCAGCCGCCGTCGACGGCCATGAAAATAAGCTCGACACAGACCTTCATCCCAGCATGGTGCCGAAGTGAACGGTATGCCCCTGCCCGGCAAGCTCGGCGACCAGTTCCGGCGGGAAACGCTGCCCGGCTATAAACCCGTACTGATGAGGCACCACCACCATCTTGATACCGGTATTCGCCCAGCGTTCCGCCGCCAGGCGGGCGGTATCGCCCCTCGTCGAGGCGAGGACAATCTTCTTAATACCGCGGTCCTTTGCCCTTTCCGCGGCCAGCAGTAGCGTAGCTTCCGTATTATCCTTACCCGGCTTTTCGAAATAGACGATTTTCTCTTCCAATTCCAGCCTCCTTAAGCATATTGACGTTCCAACCACAAATAGAATACATCTATTTTACCACAACGGCGGCG
>CAYPYL010000207.1:0-2670 GCA_964414605.1 uncultured Dehalococcoidaceae bacterium | reverse complement strand
GACTTAAAGTATCCGAGATATGCCTTGGCGCGATGAATTACGGGGACCCGGTAAGCGAGACGGAAGCCGTGAATATCGTGAAAAACGCTATTGAGATGGGCGTCAGCTTCTTTGATACCGCGGATGCCTACGCCGGCGGGAAGTCAGAGGAGATTCTCGGCAAGGCATTAAAAGGTAACCGCCAGAAGGTGGTCATCGCTACTAAGGTATACGGTAGAACTGGCCCCGGCGCCAATGACATTGGACTGTCACGCGCCCACATCATCCAGGCCATCGATGGCAGTCTGAAACGCCTCCAGACTGATTATCTTGATCTTTACTATGCCCATAACCCGGATTACGAAACACCGATGGAAGAAACGCTGCGGGTGATGGATGAAATTGTCCGCCAGGGTAAAGTGCGTTACATCGGCTGTTCCAATTTCGCCGCCTGGCAGCTCTGCAAGGCCCGCGGGTTGAGCGACCTCTATGGCCTGGCCAGGTTCGAATGCGTTCAGCCGCCTTACAACCTGCTTACCCGGGATATCGAAATGGAACTTCTGCCGCTCTGCAAGGACGATAATATCGGGGTCTGCGTTTATAATCCCCTCGCCGGTGAGATGTTGACCGGTAAACATGAATTCGGCAAACCGCCGGCCGAAGGCAGGTTCACCCACAAGATAATGGGGCCGGGATACAAGGAGCGTTACTGGTCGGAGATGAATTTCCAGGCCGTGGACAGGCTGAAAAGACTGGCCAAAGAACACGGCTGCAGTATTGTCCAGTTCGCGATAGCATGGCTATTGAATAACCCGACCATCACCTCGGTATTGAGCGGCACCACGGCCGTTGCGCAATTGCAGGAGAATATATCGGCGGCGGAAATCAAACTAACACCGGAAGAACTGAAGGTCTGCGATGAAGTGTGGCTGATGTTCCGTCCGCGCCGGTACCACTACGCCAAGACTCTGGAAGAAATTCAAAACCTGCCCGATCTTAAAAGTAAATAGCTTTAAGATGTAGATTCTAAGGTCACGCGTTCGCGGAAGAAAGGAGACGTTGTTGGCAAAAAGCGATAATTCAGGTATTGTATTTTACGCCGTCGGTGATATCGGCCCGGAGAGGGAAGACCCCGGGTCTATATTCCAGAATGTAGCCGGCGTCATTAACAGCGGGGATGTGGCCTTGTGCCAGCTTGAGGTCAACCTTTCGCACCGCGGGGCCGGTCCGCAGGGTAAGGAGGTCGCCCGCAATCCCGAAATAGCTGCCGCTATCAAGAAAACTGGCTTCGATGTCGTCTCCTTCGCGGGTAACCACACGCTGGAGGTCGGCCTCGATTCTTTTTACGATACTATCGACAATCTGAAACGCCAGGAGTTGATGGTTCTTGGTGTCGGCAAAGACATAGATGAGGCCAGAAAGCCGGTAATTATCGAGCGTAAAGGCACCCGGATAGCGTTCCTGGGATACAGTTCGGTGGCTAAAGAAGAGCATTACGCCGGGCGTGACAGGCCGGGCAGCGCCCCTTTAAGGGCCTGGACGTTTTATGAGGCAATGGAACCCACCCAACCCGGCACACCCGGTCGGGTGCATACATTCCCTTACAGAAACGACCTGGCCGCCATGGTCGAGGATGTCAGGAAAGCCAGAAAAATGGCCGATGTCGTGATAGTGTCGATGCACTGCGGGGTCCACATGACCCCGGCCGTAATCGCCGGCTATCAGAAGGACTACGCGCACGCGGCGATTGATTCGGGGGCGGACCTGGTAGTACAGCACCATGCGCATATATTGAAAGGAATTGAAATCTACTCCGGTAAAGCCATTTTCTACGGCCTCGCCAACTTCGCTCTGGAAATACATTTTATGACCAGAGAGTGGGCGCAAATCCCCGGCGTAAAAGAGCTGCGCCGCAACCTTAACCCGGATTGGAACCCGCCCTATGAGAACTACCCCTCTTATCCCTTCCCTCCGGACTCCAGGAAGACGATTGTAGCTAAGTGTGAAATTCGCGGTAAAAAGGTAGACCGTGTCTCTTTCCTGCCGGTCTACATCACTCCTGAAGGCGAGCCGGAAATATTAAATAGTAACGACGCCCGTTTCAATGACGTGATGAATTATATGAAAGACATATCGGCGGACCAGGGGCTCACCACGGAATTTACAGTTGAAGGTAACGAGGTAGTGGTCAAATAACAATTCAGGTCGTTGAAAGTGTTGAGCTAAGATTGGCTGACCAGCCAAGATTCGAATCCCGGCGTGCCCAGTGCCCCCTAGAACTAACCTCTGATAAGTTGATTGACTAATGCCAATACAGTTCTAGGTGGGGCAGGTCATTAAGGCTTCAATGAACTCTCCTACCAGAGTAAGCGTCGCATCTTTAATGCCGCTGGGCGTCTCAATTCCCAGAAAATGCATGTTGAACTCCATGATGTCTAAACCAGCTATCTTCAACCTTTGTTGGCGGCACTCGCTGGCGATAATACTGGCGGTATCTAACAGGTTTTGTTTACTGATTCCCTGCCTGTCCATGTAACGTGCGGCATAAGTGCTATTATATGACCCGACATCCAAGTCCAGGCTGATGTATACATAAGGAGAGGTGATTTTCTCACGGCAGAACCGGGTAAGCGTGTCAATGTATTTACCGTCAAACTGCCACCGCGGGAAAAAACTGCAGCCGCGTTCCTC
>CAYPYL010000206.1:0-2671 GCA_964414605.1 uncultured Dehalococcoidaceae bacterium | reverse complement strand
CGGCTGACGGAGCAGCGGCTTTTTTGGGCTTCAGGGCTGGATTCTTGCGGGGCGGGGACGCGGGCGGGCTGGCGGCAGGCTTTACGGCGACGCTATCCCGGCTTTCCATATCGTCCAGAAAGCCCAGGACATCTTTTACCCAGTCGTTCCGTTCCTCCGTTGTCATATCGGCATAGCTAATCTTGAAAAGCTTACGAAAGCGTGCCAGTTGGCGGGGGTTGCCCGGCGCTTCCACGGCCTGCGCCGACCAGTTATGCAGGAATTTATCCAGTCCACCGAAGACGGCGGTATCGGCATAGCTGCGCTGTTTTTCAAGGTCGAGGATTTTACGCAAAGATTCGGCGTTCATAAAACATCACTATTCGCGAGCCGTTTTCACCGATGTTATTAGTAGCAATACGCCTCCAATAAAAAAGAGCGATGCGGCTGCAGAATACAAATAAAAATATAGTGATTCCATTTCAGTGACAAAGAACAACGCCAGCGGCGTTACCACCCCAACAGAACCCCCGATGACCGGCCATCTCCACGATAAGCCGGTGACCGCTGTGGCTATTAAAAGAGGGAACAACACGAAAAGCCAGAAATAACGCGAACTGAATTCAATAACGCCGATGGTGCCGGCTACATAGAAGCCGATAAATACCAGGATAATCCCGGAAAGGCAGAAAATAAGACCGATACGGTGCAGATTGGTCACGTGCTTATTCTATCATAAATCGGGTAAACACGGAGAATGGCTATTTATCGTTTACCTCACCCCCTTTTTATGGTGAACCTATCCCCCTGTATCCCCCTTCCCTTGGGTATTTATGAAGGGAAGGGGGAATAATTTGAAAGAGGGGCTGGCGCCCCTCTTAGACACCCAGCTTGCGTTCGGGTGGGGCACACTAACGGGCTAAGCCAGAAATGATACGAGGGCGGCAGGGTGGGAATTCTTCGACAAGCTCAGAATGAGCGGAGGGGGTGGAGGTAAGGATTGCCATTCGACAGGCTCAAGGTGAGTGTATTAGAAAGAGCAGATTTCTTCGCTGCGCTCGCAATGACGGTTACCGGGGCGTTAAAAAGATAAGAAAACCCTACTTATCGCCCAGTACGGCCACCAGAATAAGCCCGGGGCCAGTATGAGCGCCGATTACCGGGGTAGTACGAGAGCGGAAGATACGCTCTTTCGGGAAAATGGCGCCGAGGCGCTCGATAAGCCAGTCGACGTCTTCGGGGCAGTTACCGCCTTCGACGGCGAGTTCTTCGATATGTGAATAACCCGCCGCAAAGTCGTAAAGCATGTCTATCGCCTTCGCCCTTGAGCGTGCCCTGCCCACCGGCTCGACCACGCCGTCTCTTAAGGCGATGACGGGGTTTATCTTCAGCATCGACCCCATTAGTGCCGCCGCCTTGCCGATACGCCCGCCTCTTTGCAGATATTCAAGCGTATCGAAAGCGGCTCTGATTTCAACCCGGGGAAGGTCGCGGCGGACGATTTCCAGAATCTCGTCGAGGCTGGCTCCTTCCAGCGCCGCCCTGGCCGCCTTGATGACGACAAAGCCCTGCGCCATGACCGCGCATCCGGAATCCACTACCTCGATGCGGCAATCGCTCTCCATCAGGTCGGCGCTCTGTAAAGCCGCGTTATAAATCCCGCTTAGCTTGGAGCTAAGCATAAGCGCCAGAATCTCATCCGTCTCTTCGGCGAGCCCGGCGTAAGTCCTGGCGAATATATCCAGGGAGGGAACGGAGGTGGTCGGCATGACCTTGCTGTTTACCAGCTTCTCGAAAAACTGGTCGGTGGTCATGTCGATACCGTCACGGTACGTCTCTTCGCCGAAGCGCACGAGCACCGGAACGACGGTAATCCCCAGTTCGGCGATCACCTCGGCGGGAATGTCAGCGACACTATCGGTTATAATTTTTACCGGCATGATAAACAGATTGTGTTATTCTAAATATTTTGTTATTTGTCTCCGAGCACGGCCACCCCGATGGCGCTCGGTCCGACATTCGTGCCGATGACCGGGCTGACCTTGGAGAGATAAATACGCTCTCTCGGGTATACGGCGCCGAGACGCTCGACAAAGGCACCGGTTTCATCGGGGGTGGTGGCATCCTCAACCGCCAGTTCTTCAATCCGGGAATACCCGGCCACAAACTGGTACATATAGTCAATCGCTTTAGCCCTCGAGCGTTCCTTGCCGAAAGGGAATACCTCGCCGTCCTTGATGCCGAGGATAGGGTTGATTCCCAGCATGGAGCCCATGAGTGCCTGCGCCTTGCCGATTCGCCCTCCCCTGTGGAGATATTCCAACGTGTCGAACGCGATACGCAGACCGACACGGGGGATATTATTCCTGGTCAGCTCGACAAGCTCATCAAGTCCGGCGCCTTTTTGGGCTGCCTTGGCCGCGGCTATTGCTAATAGCCCCTCGGCCATCATCGCCAGCTCCGAGACGACCACCGCCACCCGGCATTTCTTTTTCATCACCTCAATGGCCTTGAAGGCCGACTCTCCGGTGGCGCTTAGTTTACTCCCGATGGTTATCACCAGTATCCCGTCCGCTTCGTCGGCCAGCCTGTCGTACGCTTCCGCGAAGACCTGCGGCGCCGGTGTTGAAGTGGTCGGGTGAATCTCCTCTTTCTCCAGCTTCTCGTAAAATTCGTCGGTGGTCATGTCCAC
>CAYPYL010000205.1:0-2684 GCA_964414605.1 uncultured Dehalococcoidaceae bacterium | reverse complement strand
CCATCTGGATTCACCCGGCTATGTACGACAAGCTGGACAACGATATCGGCCTCTTCAGCTGGCCCTTCGAGACTTCCTCCGCCATGTTCCGCCTGGTGACCGCCGGCGTCTTTAACGACCACCCCGACCTCAAGTTCATCGTCCACCACTGCGGCGCCATGGTGCCCTATTTCCAGAAACGCGTAAAGTGGGTGCGTTCCCTCGTGCCCGGCCTTTTCCCCGATATCAAAAAACCGGAGGAACACTTTCGCAAGTTCTACACGGATACCGCCGTCTACGGCAACACGTCATCGCTGATGTGCGGTTACGATTTCTACGGCCCCGACCATATTCTCTACGGCACGGACGCCCCGCTGGGGCCGAAGTTCGGCATGACCGGCGAGACCGCCGAATCTATAGAACGGATGGACATCCCCGACGACGAGAAGGAGAAGATATTCTTCCGCAACGCCGTGGAGCTGCTGACGCTGCCGCATTAGACCACTCTAATCCCCCGCGCTGTTGACCGTCGTGGGTATCAGCTCGGATAGCGCCGGGTGGATGTGAATCCCCTTGTTAAGCTCGTCGATGTCCCCGCCGGACGTCATGGCGTTGACCACCTCCTGGATAAGCTCCGGCGCGTACGGGCCGATGATATGAAAGCCGAGGATAGTATTCGTCCCTTTCTCCACGATTACCTTGGCGAACCCGTCCTCTTCCATCATGGCCTCTCCCTTGGCGACATCACGATATGCCGTCCTCCCGACGACTATCTCGTGGTCTTTTTCGGCTTCCTCCTCCTTCATTCCCACCGAGGCTATCTGCGGGAACGAATAAACGGCGTGGGGCACCGCGCCGTAGTCCACCTCCATGTCCGTCCCGTGCAGGACGTTGTTCGCCGCGATAGCCGCCTCGCGGTTAGCCATGTGGGTGAACATCTGCCGTCCGTTGGCATCACCCACGGCGTAGATATTCTTTTTACTCGTCTCCATGCGCCCGTTCACCTCGATGAAACCCCGCTTGTCCACCTCCACGCCGGTATTTTCCACTTTCAAAAGGTCGGCGTTGGAGCGCCGCCCCACCGCCATCATGATTCTCTGCGCCGTGAACCTTCTCTCCCTGCCGGATTTATCGTCCGCAGTAACCACCGTTACACCTTTCCCGCCGGCTTTCACCCCCACGACCTGCGCCCCGGTATGAACCGCCATACGCCTGCTCAATTTTTTCTTTAAAAGCTCGGCGATTTCCGTCTCTTCGGAAAGTATCAGCCTGTCCGCCATCTCCAGTATGGTCACCCTGGTCCCCATCGCCGCGAAGAAATGACCGTACTCAACGGCGATATACCCCCCGCCGATGATTATCAGGCTTTCCGGCCTTTCCTTGAGCTCTAGAACCGACTCGTTGGTAAGGTAGTCTATATCCTGTAGTCCCTTGACGGGAGGTATGAATGGCCGGGAGCCGGCGGCGATGAAGATTTTATCGCCCTTCAGCTTTTGCCCGTTGACCTCCAGCGTATAGTCGGCTATAAAGTGAGCTTCGCCCTCGTAGAAATCGATAGGAGCCTGCTTTATACCCTCTCTTAGGTGGGACTGGCTTTCCCGTCGTGACCGCCTTACCCGCCTCATAATAGCCGTAAAATCCACGTTCGTCACTTCTGCCCTGATGCCGAGTCTGCCGGACTCTTCTATCTCCACGATTCTATCCGCCGGGTATATCAGCTGCTTGGAAGGAATACAGCCCCAGTTCAGGCAGGTCCCCCCGATGAGCGGCCCCTTATCTACCAGCGCGGTTTTCAGTCCTTGCCCGGAAGCTTCATCGGAGATAATCGCCCCGCATCCCGAACCTATAACGATAACATCATAGTTTTTCATCACCTTACCTCCCCTGCGTATATTCCCCCGTTTTTATGCTATCGCAACAGCCCCTCTATTTCAACGCAAATCATACATTCATTCTAATATCAAAGAACTGCGTTAAGTGCGGGGGGAGTTGCTGCTTCGGAAGAACCTAAAACTTATCGGCGAGTGATTTATACGTCTCTGCCAGCGCCTGGGGCACCACTCTAGTATCCGCCAGAACGGGCACGTAATTGGTATCCCCCTGCCAGCGCGGCACGATATGACTGTGAAAATGGTCATCAATACCGGCCCCGGCAACTTTCCCGAGGTTTGCGCCGATATTGAACCCGCCCGGCTGAAATACTTCCCTTAAAACCCGGATACTCCGGCTGACCAGCTCGAAGTGCTCGTTTCTTTCTTCTTCCGTAAGCTCTTCCAGACCGGGAGTATGGCGGTAGGAGGCCACCATGAGGTGCCCGGGATTATATGGATAGCTGTTCATCATGATAAAATTATGATTTCCGCGGTAGAGAATATAGTTCTCCGTATCTTTATCCTCTTTAGGCTTATCACATAAAATGCAGCCTTCCGGCTTGTCCTGGAGGATATACTCGATGCGCCACGGCGCCCAGATATGCTTCATATTCTTCTCCTTGCCGGTGCTATTTTAAACACCAAAAGGTAAAGCCGTCAATTCCCTTTAACCGACCGGCTATCGGGTAAAGTACAATCTTTGCTCGCTCATTAGGCACTCTCTAGATATTCTTTTGGTAAATTCTCGAAAAACTTATTGGCTCTGCGATAAACCAATTTGGATAACTTTGGATGTTTTGCTAGCACTTGGTTATAATTCTCAATACCTGTCTT
>CAYPYL010000204.1:0-2686 GCA_964414605.1 uncultured Dehalococcoidaceae bacterium | reverse complement strand
AGACCGCCGGCGACGTGCAGGGTCTCGCCGGTAATCCACGATGAGAGTTCCGATGCCAGGAAAAGCGCCGCCCCGGCGAGGTCTTCCGGGGTGCCTATGCGTTGCAGCGGGGTCTTCCTGCCCAGGGAAGCGAAAAATTTGTCTTTTTCCGCCTCCGGCATCGCCCCGATGCTCTTATCGTAAAACGAGGTCCGGGCCGGCCCCGGCAGGATGACGTTCACGTTGATATTGAACGGGGCCAGGGCATTGGCCAGGTCGAGCGTAAATCCAATAACTCCCGCCTTCGCCGTGTTGTAATTAATGGCGTGGGCCGGCGGCTGTACCGCCCCGATTGACGAAATATTGATTATCTTGCCGTATTTTGCCTTTTTCATATGGGGTACGACATACTTGCAGAAGAAAAAATCGCTCTTCAGGTTCAGGGCGAAAGCCCTGTCCCATTCCTCTTCGGTCATGTCCTCGATGGGCGGCGAACCGGTCATGCCGCCGGCATTGTTGACCAGGATGTCTATCTTGCCGTACTTTTTGATGACCGTATCTACGGCATCGCCGACCTCCAGGCCGCTGGTGATATCGCATTTGACAGCCAGTCCCTTGCCGCCTTTCGCCTCGATTTCGGCTACGGCTCCCTCCGCCTCTTTAACGGCGATATCGACTATGGCCACGGAGCAGCCTTCCCCGGCGAATTTTACGGCCATGCCGCGGCCCATCCCTTTGGCGCCTCCAGTGATAACGGCTACTTTGTCTTTGAGTAACATCGTTCTCCTCCTGATGATTAGTTGCAGAGTTGTATTTATGCCTAGTCCGGCGTGTTGCCTACTCTTGAGTATTTGCCCGTCGCTGCTATGTCCAGGAAAAGGACGGGTTTATTGATTTTCAGGAAGTTCAGCGGCCCGTGGTAAAGCCCGGCCGGGACATATACGGAGGTGGGCGATTTTATAATATGTTTTTCCTGCTCCTCCCCCAGTGAAAGCTCGATTTCCGCATCGAAGTCTCCGGCGTCCTTAGGGTTTGCCGCGAAAAAGCTCAAGTACTGGGCAAACTCGTGCTTGTGCGGCTGGGTAATCATCAGATGGGGTTGCGTGATATAAATACAATCGATTGAAAGGTGCCCCCCGCCGAAATCCTTTAGGTGCCTGGTGCTGGTTATATGCGGGGGCTTGCCTTCAGGGTCGTCTTTAACGACTTCCGTGGTGAGATATTTACCGTATTTATTCCCGGTCATTAGCTTCTCCCTTCCGTTTGCGACTTTACCATATTGCTGTATCCCTCGCTCATGCCGTCGTCATGCCAGAAATCCCAGTCAAGCTTGGCCCTCTGTTCGCGGGTCAACAGCTGCGGAAAGAACTTCTCCGTGTGCTTGAGTCCCTGGTTGATTTCAATGAATATCCACGGCCTGACCGTCTTCAAAGGGTTCCAGGGGCCGTGTATGAGGTTGGGGGGGAGATAGAGCACGGTGGTCGTGGTGATGACATGGCGCTCCTGTTCCGGCCCCACGTAAATCTCTACCTCCGCTCCAAGGTCGTTGGGGTTGCGCGGGTCAGTGCCGATATGTATCAGGAGCTCGGCCTCGCTGTGTATGTGCGGCGGGTGTCCTATTTTCATGCGAGGTTCTTCATGGGGGAGCACCCAATGGATGAAATAGAAATTGCTCCCACCGATTGTATTGCTGTCCATGCGCTGGAGAATGGGCCCCATGATAAAAGGGGGGCCCGGCGGGGGGTCGTATTTCAGGAAGTATTTATCGTATTTACCTTCAGACATTTTATTCCTCCGTGTTGCGAATTTGTGCTACCCAGACTCCCGGCGTCGCCGTATCTTCTTCCGTAAATTACGGCAGGTGCCCCTGCCTGCTAGAGTTCGCGGTAATTGTGCAGTCGCTCGAAATCTATGAGGCCGCTCTCGGCGATGTTCTCGATTTCCACACCGGCTTCGACGGCCGCGGCGACGGGGTTAAGTCCGCCGAGCTGTACGACGCCGACCCGGTTAAGGGCGACCGGAATCTGGCAGAGCGACTCGCTGGTGTTGCCCAGGGCGTAAATCCCGCCGATACCGGATTCCTTGAGTCTGGCCGCCTTTTCCTCGACTACTTCCCTGGCCGGTGCCGGTATGGTGCGGAATGCCCCCAGTATCTTGCCGCTTCCGGTGCGGGAAGTCAGCGCCACGCTGGTCATTTTTGCCTGGATAAACTGCTCGGAAGGGTCCGTGGAAGTGCCGGCGTATTCGGTTATCGCCACGAAACGTCTCGGCCTGGAATCCCTGATTTCCAGCACGCCGCCGAACCTGAATTCCGTGGGTACCCCGGCCTTGAGAAGGACGCCGTTTATCGAGGCCCCGCAGATAGTGGCAAAGCCGATTCTTCCTTCGGGCACGACCACGGAGCCGAGTTTCTCGCCCGGGTCTGCCGTGGCCACCAGCTCGCTGACGCAGATGCCGGCTTTGAAGACCTCTTTCATAGCTGACAGCGCCTTCTTGAATTTAGCCCTTTCGATGATTGATGTGTTAATAGCCAGCAGGCCGGTGCGTTTTTCGGGGTCGAAAGTAGTCTGGTAGGCCAGTAGCTCCAGCTTATCCCGTACGAGGCCGAGCTGCTGCGGCGCCAGCGCTTCCTTGACCTCCTGCCGGCCCCCGGGCGTAATCATCCTGCCGTCCCGTCCGCCGGGACTGGTGAAGCCGCGTTCGTCGG
>CAYPYL010000203.1:0-2708 GCA_964414605.1 uncultured Dehalococcoidaceae bacterium | reverse complement strand
GGGAACTCCACAGGGTGTTTCTGGGTTTGGCAAAACCATGGCAGATACTCATCAACGTCCAGGCCCTGCCGATTACCGAGTTTGCCATGTTTACGGCGCTGAACGCGCCGATGCCGCAGTTCATACCTATCTCGTTGCGGATGGGCCCGTTCACCAGAAGCATTGCTTCGAAGGACGTTGTCGAAGGCATCAGCGACGATTGCCTGGTAGCGGCGGTTGCCAGTATCACCGGGAAATACTCCGGCCTGGCTCCTGCCATGACCGCAATAACGGCGACATGTTCAACCGTGTACTTAATGGTCTCTTGAGTAGCAAACGAGAATGATTCGGCGACTATCTCGTCCTTAGATGCGCTGGTCCCCTCGAGCATTTTCTGCACGCGCTCCTCGGTAGGCAGGATGATGGGCAGTCCGTCCGTCCAGCCTTTTTCATAGAACAGGCGCTGTAAATTATCTTCCGTATCCGGTTCCAGGAGCGCCGGAGGAGCGGCGGCCTGTGCGGGAGTGGGAGGCTTGCCTGGAGGCTTCTTTTTACCTGCCGGCTTGGTCAATACGTCAATTATTTCATCGATGACAGTCTTGCCGGTATCCGGGTCTTTGTCCACGATATATTTATCGAGGGTTTCGGGAGACATACCGATAACCGCGTTGGGGGTATAAATGAAAGGTAAAGAAGCGGCGCTCGGGTTACTCTTTGCAGCGCTTTCCATCGTGTAACTTGAGACAGGAGCAACCGGGATACTGTAATTCTGTTCCAGGTTATTGCTGATTGCAGCGACCGCTGCAATACAGCCCGGTCAGCCAGCCACGCCAACGACGGCGGCATGACCTTTTTCCTCGACTTCCTCCCACAGGATGTTGTTATCGTCGGCAAACACATGCCCAGGTTTCCGCTTTTGTATCGTGGTGACTGATGGCATATGTTCGGCAAACCACTTTTGTAACTGCTGCATGAATTCGCTGCCGCCACCGAAGCCGATATCTACCAGATATACCGTTTTATTCTCCAGCGTGTCCAGCCGTTTAGCCTTATAAGGTGAAGCCGGCGCGGGTGCACTCATACCGGGCGGCGGTCCGCCTCTGCCTGACGGTGCTGCCCCAAATGGCGGAAATCCACCGGCACCTTTATGGACTCCAATTTCAGGGCTCATTACAGATACACGTATCTCACTTGACATAATATGCCTCCGTTAATATGTTCCTGGCTAAGCGTATTCCCGACTAGAAGGGGCCTTTGTGTTCTTTGACCCAGGTTAAGTCCTGCCTGGCTTTTCCCCATCCGGCTTCTTCGGCTCCCTTCATGGGACCATCATCGGCGCCCATATGCTCCCTCATTTCTTCCATGCGCTTCTTCATAAGTGCTTCCTGCCGTTTCATGCCTTCGGGAGTGGCGTAATTGACTATACGCTCAACGATGTCCCTTAACATCCTTTCCGGGTCGGGGACCGGGATAATGAAGAACTGTTCATTTTCAATTCCCTTTTTAAGTATCTTCGCCAACTCGACTGGGTCTATTCCAAAAGAGTAGTGGTGATGCATAAATTCAATTGTCTTTTCGTTGGTGTTATAGCCGGTGTTTTCCAGGTGCTTTGGCCGCGTGTACGATGCTTCCGCAATATTTGACCTGATACCGCCCGGGCACAGGCAGGATACGCCTATACCGTAAGGCTTGAGCGCGTAGTAGTAGCTCTCCATGAGATTATTGACCGCGGCTTTGGCGGCGGAGTACGGAGCGGTCGTGGAACCTCCCATGAAGCCTCCCATCGAGGAAGTGGTGACGATGTAGCCACCCTTACCGGCTTTAATCATGCGCGGCACGAAGGTCACCATGCCGTTGACGACTGCGCCGAGGCAAACTCCCATAACCCAGTCGTAGTCCTCGAATGTCGAGGCTTCAGCCGGCCCGAAGGCATTTACACCCGCCGTATTGAACAGCATTTGAGGCGGGCCCCCGAAGACCTTTTCTACCTCGTCGGCGGCAGCCTCGTATGCCTTGCGGTCGGTAATGTCCAGTTTTATGGCATGGACCTCGGCCTTTTTGTCGCGGAAATATGCCATTGCTTCGTCCAGGTGGTCCTGCCGGATGTCCGCGATTACCACCTTGCAGCCCGCTTCTGAAAATACCTTCGCCTGGCCGAATCCGGCGCCGGAAGCGCCCCCGGTGATGAATAACACTTTGCCAGCAAAATCTTTCATCGTTTCCTCCTTACTATCGGGGTGGGCCGAAATTGTCTTTGACCCAGGTCAAGTCCTCTCTGGCTTTGCCCCATCCGACTTCGGCGGCACCCGCGAAGGGATTCTTGCCACCCATGCGCCCCCTCATTTCTTCCATGTGTTTCTTCATCAATTCTTCCTGCCTTTTCATACCTTCGGGAGTGGCATAATTTATAATGTGTTCAAGGCTAAACCTTAGCATATTCTCCGGGTCCGGGGCCGGGATAATAAAGAGCTGTTCGTTTTCAATGCCTTTCTTGAGTATCTTGGCAAGCTCCACGGGCTCCATCCCCTGTTCGTATATTTTTTGTTCAAACTCGATAGTCTTCTCACTAACGTTATACCCGGTGTTTTTCAGGTGTTCGGGTCGGGTAAACGTTGCTTCGTGGATATTCGAGTTGATGCCTCCCGGGCACCGGCAGGACACGCCGATACCGTAAGGTTTGAGCGCCTGGTAATAGCACTCCATAAGCATGTTGATTCCGGCCTTGGCGA
>CAYPYL010000202.1:0-2711 GCA_964414605.1 uncultured Dehalococcoidaceae bacterium | reverse complement strand
CGGGAAAGCTGGCGGATATGTGTGTCATCGACCGGGACATATTAACCATCGAGCCGCACGGTATCAAGGACATAAAAAACCTGATGACTGTTGCCGGCGGCAATATCGTGTATGATGCCGGAGAAGTCGGCTAGATGGCGTGAGCACCATTTAGAAAGGATGCGGCCATTAAAAAATCTCGTCTTCGCTCGGTTTTTCAGGGTTTTCTTCCTGTTTTTGTGACGGCGCATTTCGTCCATCACATTTTAATCGCGTTACCGGCCCCGCTGCTGCCGCTTATTCGTGACGAGTTTCAGTTAAATTACACGAAGGCAGCGCTGATTCAGTCATCGTTCTCCTGGACGTACGGCACTGCCCAGATACCGGCTGGATTTCTGGCAGACCGTATCGGGCCGCGCATCCTGCTGATTATCGGTATATGCGGCGTAGCGGTGGGGGGGATACTAGTGGGTCTGTCCCGGACCTACGTTATGATGCTGGTCTGCCTGGTGGTGATGGGTATACTGGGGGGCGGGTACCATCCGGCCGCGGCGCCGATGGTCTCGGCGTCCGCCGGGAAGAACCGCGGACGTGCCCTGGGTTTTCACGAGGTGGGGGCCAGCGCCAGCTTTCTGGTCACGCCGCTCATCGCCGCGGCAATAGCCTCCGTCGGAGGATGGCGCAGCACGTTTATCGTCCTGGCTATACCTACTATGATATTCGGGCTGTTTTTAATAAAATTAACGCGCCCTCCCAGGAAAACGGGTGAATCCGGCGGCGGCGTTGAGTTCGACCCGGAAAAGAAACCGATATCCAGGAAGAAGCTGCGCCGTCTGGTGGCGTTTCTTTTACTAAGCGTCTTGACGGGCGGCATTGTCAGTTCCGTGTTTGCGTTTATCACCCTCTATGCCGTGGATAATTTCGGCGCCAGTGTGACAAGCGCCGCGTCCCTCCTCGTTATAAGCAACGCAGCCGGCGTCTGGGTGAGTCCGCTGGGCGGTTACCTTTCCGACCGGCTGGGAAGAGTCCCGCTGGTAGTGACCGCCTGCCTGGTAAGCGCTGTGGCCGTTTATATGCTTAACTGGGCACCTTATTACTGGGGCGTAGCCGTGGTGGTCTTTATATACGGCATGGCAATGTATACCCGTATGCCCGTGTCCGAGGCATACATAATCGGGCAGACGACGGAACGCAACCGTTCTCTGGTCTACGGTATCTACTATTTTTCCATGACCGAAAGCAGCGCCCTGCTGGCACCGCTGATGGGTTACCTGATGGACAATTATGGTTTCTCCAGCTGTTTTACATGGGCGAGTATAGCTGCGGTTATGATAACGCTTATACTGGCGCCCCTGGTGAAAGAGGGTAAGGAGTCGGAGGAATAACAGGGAAAAATCGATATTAAATATTAATTATATATCCAAGGAGGTAAATACTATGACCAAGTTCAATAGCGGGGAGATACGACCATTAAGTATCGATTTATCGATACTTAATAAGCTGGAACTGGAGAGCCAGCCTGTCGGCGTGAAATTTCTCTTCAACAAACCGGAAGGGGTGAAAAGGCTGGAGAAAAATCTAGCTTTCTGTCTGATGCCGGAAGAAGCCCAGAATTCAGGGGCGTTTTATGTCGATGAATCGCATTTCGAATGCGCCGGGCCGCTCTGCCTGGGTATCGCCAACGACGATCCTTTCAGTATAGCCGGGCAGATTGGCACCAGGTATGGACTGGACATCTTTCAGGAAGCCCGCGCCAACCGGCGTATTTATGAGGTACTTCCTACCTTGAGAAAAGGTAGCTGCAATTACCTCATTTTCGCGCCTTTGAGCGAAATGGACTTTGAACCTGATGTCCTGGTTATTACCGGCACCGCCAGGCAGGCTGAAATCGTCCTACGTTCTTATACCTATTCAACCGGGGAGATGTATGTAAGTAGGACGACGCCGGTTATAGGCTGTGCATGGACATTCGTGTACCCGTACATTTCGGGTCAGCTTAATTATGTCGTTGAAGGAGTATGTTTCGGCCATATTGCGCGCCAGGTATCGAAGATGGGATACGTTACTGTATCCATCCCGTTTACCTTATTGAGAAATATGATAGAAAATCTTAAAGAGATGACCTGGGTTATTGCCGCATATACGGACGGGCGTGAGGGCTACAACAAGCGCTTCAAGGACGTCACCAGCGGCAGATTGCTCTCCGGAAGAGATGAATAACCGGTACCAGCGGGTCTTTATAGACCCGGTGAAAAGCCGCAGAATATTTCAGGGAGGAGAAATATAAAAATGGACATGATTAAGGGTGAATCCACGGGCGGTTGCACGGGAGCGCTCGTGACGGGGCTGACGTCGGCGGGTGGGGGAAATATGGTAGCACAGTCCATGGACCTTTTCGCGCCCTTCTGGCAAAACGTCAAGGTAGAGCTGGATGTCCCTGAAGACGGCTACCGGTGCCTCTGTGTGGCCGGTATGTTTGACCGCCCGTTGAGCGCACTGAATGAAAAAGGGGTTGCCAATACGGAATTTTTCCGTTCCTCTATGGTGACCCCGTATCCGGGGCCGGATAAGCCTGAACATATCAGTAGCCGGGAACTCATGAAGCGGGCCGATAGCGCCGCGAGATTCGTTGAGATATGGTCGGAGAATGCGACCAGGTACGGAATCGAGTTTCCCAGCGGGGCAGGGGCGCATACGATTGTCGACCCCAGGGAAGGCTACCTCCTGGAAGC
>CAYPYL010000201.1:0-2718 GCA_964414605.1 uncultured Dehalococcoidaceae bacterium | reverse complement strand
AAAAGTAGAGAAGAAGCCAAGGAATATGTCCTGAAGATGGCCAAGGAGCATGACGTCAAGTTCATCAGGCTCTGGTTTACCGATATCCTGGGCATATTGAAGAGCTTCGCCATCACCGTGGAGGAGCTCGAGGGCGCCCTGGAGGAAGGAATGGGCTTTGACGGGTCGTCAATTCAGGGGTTCGCCCGGATTGATGAGAGTGATATGGTGGCGATGCCCGACCCGGATACCTTCAAGCTGCTGCCCTGGCGTCCGCGCGAGCACCGGGCTGTGGCACGGATGTTCTGTGATATCCTGAAACCCGGCGGACAGCCGTTCGAAGGCGACCCCCGGTTCGTCCTGAAGAGGAACCTGAAAAAGGCCGCCGACCTGGGCTATACCTTCTACGTGGGGCCTGAACTGGAGTTTTTCTACTTTCGGCAGGACCCTAACGACCCCATCAAGCCCACGACGCAGGTACTCGATAAGGGAGGCTATTTCGACCTGACACCCCGGGATGCCGCCGTGGACATGAGAAAAGAGACCGTCCTCCAGCTTGAAGAGATGGGAATAGGCGTCGAGTATTCCCACCATGAGGTAGCCCACAGCCAGCACGAGATAGACATGAGGTATACCGACGCCCTTACCATGGCCGATAACGTGATGACCTACCGGCTGGTAGTCAAAGAAGTGGCGTTAAAAAACGGCGTTTACGCCACGTTCATGCCCAAGCCGGTTTTCGGCATCAACGGCAGCGGTATGCACGTCCACCAGTCGTTGTTCAAAGGCGATAGGAACGCGTTTTTCGACGCAAAAGACCCCTACCACCTGTCTAAAACAGCCAGGAGCTATATTGCCGGTCTGTTGAAATACGCCCCGGAAATCACCGCCGTCTGCAACCAGTGGGTCAACTCCTACAAGCGGCTGGTACCAGGCTATGAGGCGCCGGTATATCTTTCCTGGGCGCGGCGCAATCGCTCCGACCTTATCCGCGTGCCGGAATACCGGCCGGGCCGCGAGAAAGCCACTAGGATAGAATTCCGCTCGCCGGACCCCGCCTGCAATCCATATCTGACTTTCAGCGTTATGCTGGCCGCCGGACTCGAAGGCATCGAAAAGGGCTACGAACCCCCGGCGCCGATAGAAGAGAACGTATACGAGATGTCCGAAGAGGAACGCAAGAGAAGGGATATCGGCACCCTGCCGGCCAGCCTGCTCGAAGCGATACAGATAACGGAAACCAGCGAGCTGGTTAGGAAGGCGCTCGGCGACCATGTTTTCGAGGCGTTCATCCAGAACAAAAAGATAGAGTGGAACGAATACCGCTCCCAGGTAACCGAATACGAACTTGATAAATACCTGGGGATACTATAAGCCCGATATCTATAAAGGCCAGGTGTATGACGAAGTTAGCCGATACTCGCCGTCTCCGTGTCGGAATGGCGCAGATTAACGCCACGGTTGGCGATTTCGCCGGAAACCGGCGGAAAATATTAAAAACGATCGAAGAAGCCAGGTCTTCGGGTGTGGACCTCCTGACTTTCCCCGAGCTCGCTATATGCGGCTACCCGCCCGAAGACCTCCTTTTCAAACCGCAGTTTATCGCGGAGAACCTTAAGTCGCTCCGGAAGGTCGTCGAGGCTTCCTCCGGCATAACGCTGGTCCTGGGTTTCGTTGACGCCAACGAGGATATCTATAACGCCGCCGCCGTAATTCACGATGGAAAACTGGCGGGCGTATATCACAAGATATTCCTGCCCAATTACGGCGTCTTCGATGAGAACCGCTATTTCCGGGCGGGCAGCAGTTGCCCCATCTATACCATATCCGGAATCAACATCGGCATAAATATATGCGAGGATATCTGGTACGAGTCAGGTCCGGCTACAACGCAGGCCTCTTCCGGCGCCGAGGTTATCATTAACATCAGCGCCTCTCCCTATCACTTCGGCAAAGCCGGCGTCCGTGAAAGGATGATAGAGGCGCGCGGGGCTGATAATGTGGCTATTATCGTTTTCAATAATCTGGTAGGCGGCCAGGACGAGCTTGTCTTCGACGGCAACAGCCTTATCGTCGACGAAAAGGGGCAGCTAATCGCCAGGGGCAGGCAGTTCGAGGAAGACCTGATTATTGCCGACCTGGATATCGAAAACGTATTCCGGACCCGCCTTCACGACCCCCGCTGGCGGCAGGGAATCCTGCGTCACGAAGCAGAGGGATGGCGACCGAGTGAAATAATACCGGTATCCGAAGCCCCCCCGAGCACGGATAAACCACCCCTAACCCCCCACCAGGTCGAGGTGACCGGCTTTCCCGGGGAGGTCTACCAGGCGCTGGTGCTGGGCACGAGGGACTATATCCTGAAAAACGGCTTTAAGAAGGTATTAATCGGCCTCTCCGGTGGACTCGATTCGAGCCTGGTAGCCGCCATAGCCGTCGACGCCCTGGGAAAATCGAACGTTATCGGGGTTGCCATGCCCTCCCGGTATTCCTCGAGCGGCAGCATTTCGGACGCCGAACTTCTGGCTAAAAATCTTGGTATTAAACTGCTTACAGTTCCTATCGAAAAGGTATTCCAGTCGTACCTTGACACACTGGCGGAAGCTTTCAAGGGTACGGAGTCCGGGGTAGCCGAGGAAAATATCCAGGCCCGCATACGGGGCAATATCCTCATGGCGATATCCAACAAGTTCGGCTGGCTGGTGCTGACCACCGGCAACAAGAGCGAGATGGCCACCG
>CAYPYL010000200.1:0-2737 GCA_964414605.1 uncultured Dehalococcoidaceae bacterium | reverse complement strand
ACAAAGCTTCCGGCTACGGTACTCGGTGCACTGGCATCGGGCGGCACGTTTATTATTGAGTACTCAACGGCGCTTATGGTATCTTTAGCCTACGGCGCGGCCAGTATTATCGTTGCTTCCTTAATATTCATTCGACGAGACGTGACTGATTAGAGTATCGGGTCCATGGTTCTCAGTCCGCTGCTGGCATATATCAAGTAGTAGCTGATTTTTATAACGTCGGTTCAGCCCCGGTCATAATATATATTCTTCATATTCGTACTCGCAGGGGTGCCCGAAAAGTAAAGAAAAAGGTATTTATAATGGCGAAAAAGAAAAATGCGTATAAAGCTCAAACGGTTACGGGGCTGGTGGATGCCGATAAGCTGGGCGTGATACTCCCTCACGAACATATCTTCGTTGATGCCAGGGATAATTTCTTCTTTGAGCCGGTTGACCCGGTCGAAAAGCCGCTGTCCCGAGCCCCGGTCACACTGGAGAATCTCTCATGGGTACGCGCGCACGCTTTGAGTAATCTGGACTGCTTGCAGTCGCCGGATGAGGCCGTCCTGGCTAAAGAACTCCTGCTCTACAAGCAGGCTGGAGGCGGCACCATCGTCGATGTCAGCACCAGGCCGGTCGGCGGCGATAACCCGCTGGGCTTACAAAACCTGGCACGGGCTAGCGGCCTCAATATCATCATGGGCACCGGTCATTATATGGGACTGCTTTATTCGCCGGATGTGGCTGCCCTGACCGAGCAGCAGCTCTGTGACGGACTCGTTAGCGACCTGACCGAGGGTATCGACGATACCGGGGTATGTGCCGGCATCATCGGTGAGATTGGACTGACTCCCGCCCTGCGTGACGACGAGCGCCGGCTGCTACGCGCCTGCGCGGCGACTCAAAATCAGACCGGGGCGCCCTTGACAATTCACCCGCCGGGCCTGGATAAACAGCTGATACAGGAGGTATTGAACATACTGAAAGACAACGGCGGCCGACCTGGCAGGACGGTCATCTGCCATATAGACATCATGGGCCTGGACCTTGATGTTGCACGCTTCATTGCCGACGCCGGCTGTTTCATTGAGTTTGACACCTTCGGCCACCTCTTTCCGCCCTTTCTGCTTGGCGGCGCCGTGATGAGTTTCCCCGGCGAGTCTCAACGCATCAGCGCCATCCTCAAGCTTATCGGGGGCGGTTACCTGGAGAACATCCTCCTGTCTCATGATACGTTTCTCAAGGTTCTCCTGGCATCGTACGGAGGTTTCGGCTATGCCCATCTTCTGCGCAATATCGTCCCGGTGATGTTGCGGCAGGGCATTACGCAAAAACAGGTTGATACCATGATGATAGATAATCCCGGGCGTTTGCTGGCATATATCAAGTAGTAGCTGATTTTTATAACGTCGGTTCAGCCCCGGTCATAATATATATTCTTCATATTCGTACTCGCAGGGGTGCCCGAAGGTTGCGTACATGGCATTATCTTCAGGCACCATGATTACCGAAGCCAGCGTCTCCGCGGTGGAACCCTCGAGGGCGTGATTGCAGATGCCCTTTGGGTAATGATTATGGTCGGACATGATTTCCATCATTCGCTCGACCGTAATATTGCCGTATTGCTTTTCAATCAGCCTCCTCATCTGCGGTTGGCGGATATAGCTGCTCGGGGCGCCCATATAGACAAGTTCGCCCTTCTTGAAACGGTCGGTGTTGTAGTGATTGGCGTGAGCCAGTATATCCCTGTCGGGCTGTATCACGTTATAATCATCGGGCCTGGTCTCGATGCCGATGATATCGCCTTCACTGCTCGCCAGGCAGTAGTACATCATGCTGCGTCCGGCGGCGCAGAAAACGCCCAGGGCGTCGCCGATTCTCTTTTGTCTCATCGCTTTAGGGATAACGCAGCAGGCGGGCAGGGTAAGGAGCTGTTCCTCCACGGGACTCACCACGACATTTAAGACCATCCCCAGGCCCGCCGAGTTCAGGGTCAGTTCGCAGGCCCCCCAGAATATCAAGGACAGCTGTTTCAGTCCGTCGGCGTGAGTCACCTTTACCAGGTCGATTGTCCTGCCGACGGTAGCATCGAAATTCTGACCGATAATCGTCTTGCCGCCTCTGGTAGCCCTGCTGGTCAAAGCGAAAGACGTGCAAAAGGTTTTCATGCGCTGGTAATAAAAACTCAACTCGAAATTGCACCTAAGTAAGAAAATTTCCTCTAGCGATACCCCGGCGCCCTCCGCCTGGCCCTTGAGCGCATCGAAGAGATAGGGGTCGAAATTCTCCACCAGGGGAACGTATTTTCGCAGGGTGGCGATGATTTCCTCTTTACTGGTTTTATAAGATGCCGTATATTCTTCAAACATGGAGTCAATGGAAGTGATGAAGTTGTCCCGGCGGGCAACAGCGTATTGCCTGCCGATATCGTAGGCGCTGCCTGAACACTCGATAACCTCGAACCTCTTTCTCTTTTTCAATCCTGCCTCCTTTTCACACTCTTCATGCCCGCCGGCTGGCGATGCCCCATCTGAAAAATCCCGCCGTAGCTACAATCGCCAGCAGGGCGATTATTCCCCAGATAAACAGGGGTTGCGCGGGGAATGAATCAAGGAGGACCCCGCCAAGCAGCGATGCGCTTGAGAACCCAAGTCCCTCGCTCAAGCCGAAAAACGCCATGTAACGTCCCCGGCTGTCCTGCGGAGAAAGCTCCCCGACGACCGCAAGCGACACGGGAGAGAAGATGACCTCTCCC
>CAYPYL010000199.1:0-2759 GCA_964414605.1 uncultured Dehalococcoidaceae bacterium | reverse complement strand
ATCGGCATAGCGCTGGGGCTTATTGCCGCTTATTTCGGCGTGGCACTCTACCATATAATTATGAGATTTATGGATGCGCTGATGGCTTTCCCGATGCTGCTCCTGGCTCTCCTCGTGGCTACTCTGCTGGGGTCGGGCATGAAAAACGTCATCGTCGCCCTGTCTATCGGCATGATAGCGGCGCCCTGCCGCATGATGTGCGGCGTCGTCCTTTCCGTGAAGCAAAACGAGTATGTTCTTTCAGCGCGTGCCATGGGGATGAGCAACCGGCGGCTGATGCTGCAGGAAATCCTCCCCAATGCGTTTCCTCCCCTACTCGTAATGATTACCATCGGACTGGGGGCCACCATCCTGGCGGAGGCAGGCTTGAGCTTCCTGGGAATCGGCATAACCCCGCCGACTCCGGCCTGGGGAGGCATGGTAAACGACGGGTATAAATTCCTTATGACCAGTCCGGTGCTGGCCATTTCACCGGGAATAGCCATCATGCTGGTTGTCTTCGGCTTTAACATGCTCGGGGACGGCTTAAGGGATGCGCTTGACCCGAAACTCCGGGGGGTTATCGAATAATTTACGATTAATAATTATCAAGGGAATTAATATGACAGCTATATTAACCGTCGAAGACCTTAAAACATATTTCCATACCTACCGCGGACTTGTGAAGGCCGTAGACGGCGTTTCTTTCCACATCAACGAAAGTGAAATAATAGGTCTGGTGGGAGAAAGCGGGTGCGGCAAATCGGTCAGCATGCTTTCCATTCTGCAGCTCATACCTTCCCCGCCGGGAGAGATAGTAAGCGGCAAGGTGATGTTCAGCGGCCAGGACCTGCTGAAGTACGAAGCCAATGGCGATAAAATGAGTTCCATCCGCGGTGCCAAGATAGGTATGATTTTCCAGGAACCCATGACATCGCTCAATCCGGTGCTGACAATCGAGCGGCAACTGACCGAGAGCCTGGAAATACACCTCAATATGGAACCCCGCACGGCCAGCGAGAGAGCCGTAGAACTGCTAAAGCTGGTAGGTATCCCTGATGCGAAAAATCGTCTTGACGCTTATCCCCACCAGTTCAGCGGCGGTATGCGCCAGAGGGTTATGATAGCGATAGCCCTTTCCTGTAACCCGGCGATATTAATTGCCGATGAGCCCACCACCGCCGTTGATGTTACCACCCAGGCGCAGCTTCTGGAACTGATGCAGGACATGGTCACCAAAACCAATACGGCACTGGTCATCGTGACGCACAATCTCGGCATCGTCGCCCGCTACGCAGAAAGGATTTACGTGATGTATTCCGGCCGTATTATCGAGTCCGGCCTGTCCGACGATATATTTCTCAATCCGCGTCACCCGTACACCATCGGCCTGCTGAAATGCGTTCCACAACTGGGTGAAACACGGGAAGAGAAAAAGCTCGTACCGATAAGAGGCATCCCTCCGAACCTGATTAACATGCCGAACAATTGTGCATTCCTGCCCCGGTGCGATTACGCCCAGGATAAGTGCCGGCGCGAACCCTGGCCCGAGCTGACTCTAGTGGAAGGTCAGCATTACGTTGCGTGTTATGCGGATGTCCAGGAGAAACAATGAACCAAGAACAAAATGACAACGTCATCGAGATTATAAACCTCAAGATGCATTTCCCCATCACCAGGGGATTGCTGCAACGCAAGGTCGGTGATATTAAAGCCGTCGACGATGTTAGCTTCAGGATAAGTAAAAACGAGACGCTCGGACTTGTCGGGGAGAGTGGATGCGGAAAAACCACCATAGGCCGTACCATCCTGCGCCTTTATAAACCCACCTCCGGGCATATTATTTTGAACGGGATAGATATATCCGACTTGAAGGAAAACCAGATAAGGCCGCTCCGCGCTCATGTCGGGGCTATTTTCCAGGACCCTTACGGCTCGCTTAATCCCAGGCAAACAGCCCGCACCATCGTCGGCATGCCGTTAATAATCCATGACCTGGTAACTAAAAAAGATTTTAACGAAAGGGTGGAGGAACTTTTCCGACTGGTCGGGCTGGACCCATCGATGATGGACCGCGTTCCCCACGAGTTCAGCGGCGGCCAGCGTCAGCGTATCGGCATAGCCCGCGCCCTGGCCTGCCAGCCCAGCCTGATAATCTGTGACGAGCCGGTCTCCGCGCTGGATGTCTCGATTCAAGCCCAGATAATCAACCTGCTGGAGAACCTCCAGGAAAAGCTGGGCCTCACCTATCTCTTTATCGCCCATGACCTTTCCGTGGTGCAGCACATTAGCAATCGCGTCGCGGTAATGTACCTGGGACGTATTATCGAAACTACGAACTCGCGAGAGCTCTATTCAAATCCCCTCCATCCCTATACCAAGGCATTGCTTTCGGCGGTCCCGGTGCCGAATCCGGTTATAGAAAGGAAACGGACAAGGATCGTCCTTAAAGGCGAGGTGCCGAGTCCGGCAGACCCGCCGGTGGGGTGCCATTTCCACCCGAGATGCAATCTGGCTACTGCCGAATGCCGTGAATCAAAGCCGATATTACGGGATGTCGGTGACGGTCACGAAGTAGCCTGCTTCAAAGTTTAAGCTGCACCCCTATTTCCGAATCTGGCGGAAAGAGCCGTTTATTTCTTATCCAGCACCCGCTCCCAGCGCAGGCCGGAGTCCGGGTGGTATGGTCTCTGGAATGCCTCCGGGTACTTCTTTCTCAATTCGTCGAGGTTTACCCCCTCCACTTCCACCAGGAAACTGCTGACGACCATCCCCGTGGC
>CAYPYL010000198.1:0-2767 GCA_964414605.1 uncultured Dehalococcoidaceae bacterium | reverse complement strand
AACTATATAGCCGGCTTCGCGCAGCTTTCCGGCCAGGTTAAAGGCATCTTTCACATTACCGCCGGATTTCACCTTTACAAGCACTTTTGCCGGCGCTTTCTTCACAAAATTCTCCGGGCTTACCAGGTCCATCAGGCGGTCGAGATACAGAGCAAATCCGGAGGCGGGAACGTCGCCTCCGCCCATAGAAGGAATCAGGGCATCGTAACGACCTCCCCCACCAACTCTCTCCCTGCCGATGAAGTACTGGAAGATAATCCCGGTATAGTATTCAAAGCCGACCCCGGAGGCAACATTAATCTGGTACTTTATCCCCAGTTCGTCCAGCAGCGCTACGGTTTGCAGAAAATCATCCAGGGGCTGACAGATTTCCGGCATGCTCCGGGCGAGGAGGGCCCTCTGGTTTCTCAAGAAACCGGGCGCCTGCCCCTTTAGACCGAGGAACGGCTTGATAGTATCGCCGACCTCCGGCGATTTGCGGCTGACTTCGGCCAGGGCCCCGGCATCGCCGTCAAGAATGCGGTCGAACATACGTCCCTGCTCTTCCGGGGTAAGACCGAGCCTTACCAGCAGCGCCTTAATCAGTCCGGCGTGCGAGAGTCGAAGCTCCACGCCTTTAAGTCCCAGTTTCTTGAGGACTTCCAGCGAAAGCGTAATCAGTTCGGCGTCCGCCATGGCCGACCCTACCCCGATAAGCTCGGCGCCACACTGCCATATCTCACGGTTTTCCTCCCCGCCGCTTTCAAACATGAACAGGTTCGCGGCGTAAAAAAGCCTCGCCATCCCCTGCATGCTTTCGGCGTACATGCGGGCGACCGGTATGGTACCGTCGGGACGCAGCACCACCCTCTCCCCACTCCAGCCGTCCCAGTCCAGGAAGGAATACACCTTGCCCAACCTGCCCGGGGTCAGCGTCCCTGCCGAGGTAAAGAGGTGCAGGTACTCTATGGTGGGCGTTCTGACCTCACTATAGCCCCACTCACAACAGACATCGCGGCATATGCCCTCTACTAGTCGGAATACTTTCATTTCTGCGGGGGAGAGGTCCCTCATCCCTTTGCATCTCTGTATTTTCACGTCTTACCCTCGCACCATTAGAACAAAAACACAATAATAATGTACACTATATTACAGAGCTATTCAATTCCCGCGGATGAAAGACCTCCCTGCCTGTCAAGCGCGGTTTTAATTGCATAAAAACTGTAATACAATTATAATGGAATGACTTCCACAGGTTTCAGGTTATGATAAAAATCAGGCGAATATTACTGGCATTCGTATTATTGCTGCTGGGCTTGTCCGTGGGCGCCGGAGCCTACGCGCAGGCTCCCCACGTCGACGTTATCACCATCAAGGGTGCCATCAATCCCGTCCTCATCGATTACGTGGAAAGGGGCATCCAACAAGCGGAGGACACCAGTGCCCAGGCACTGATTATCCAGATGGACACGCCCGGCGGACTCGATACCGCCATGCGCGATATCATCCAGCTCATGGTCAATGCCCGTGTACCGGTGGTTGTTTATGTGGCTCCCTCCGGGGCGAGGGCGGCATCCGCGGGGGTCTTTATAACGATAGCCGCCCACGTCGCCGTCATGGCGCCCAATACCGCCATCGGCGCCGCTCATCCGGTGGCTATCAGCGAAGAGGGCGAAGCCGGCATGTCCGAGACGATGGAGGAGAAGGTGGTCAACGACGCCGCCGCCTATATCAGGAGCCTCGCCGAGACCCACGGACGTAACCTGGAATGGGCGGAAAATGCCGTGCGGGAGAGTGTTTCCGCCACCGAGCGCGAAGCCCTGGACCTTAACGTTATCGACATGGTCGCCCCCGACCTTGAAACGCTGGTCAGGCAGCTTGACGGACGGCAGGTAACTCTCCTTAACAACCAGGTGGTCACGCTGGAAACCACCGACGCTATTATCAACGATAATCCCATGCGAGGCATCGAGAGTTTCCTTTACGCCATCGCCGACCCCAATATAGCGTACCTGTTGTTAAGTGTCGCCACGCTGGGCATCATGGTGGAGATATTCAATCCGGGCCTTATTTTCCCCGGGGTGGTGGGGGGCATCAGCCTGCTGCTGGCCTTCTATTCGCTGGGTATGCTGCCGGTGAATTACGCGGGGATACTGCTCATCGTCCTGGCCATCGGCCTGTTCGTCGGGGAAGTGCTGACGACGACCTTCGGGATATTTACCGCCGGCGGTGTCGTGGCGCTGGTCGCCGGCTCGCTGATACTTTTCCAGGGGGCGTCCCCCGTGTTCCGCGTAGACCCGTGGCTTATCGCCACCGTGACCATTATTATTACCGGGGCGCTTAGCTTCATCATCCACCGTGCCATCAAGGCCCACCGCCGCCAGGCGAAGACCGGGCGCGAGGAACTCATCGGCAAGACCGCCCTGGTAAAAGTAGCTCTTAACCCGGAAGGCACCGTTTTCTTCAAGGGGGAGCACTGGAACGCCATCTCCGAAGACGATGAAATAAAGCCCGGGGAAGAAGTGGTTATCAACAGGGTCGACGGCCTGGTACTGTACGTCAACAAGAAACCGCCGGCCAAGTAAATATTTACCGAAAACAAAGGAGGTGCAACTGCTTGAGATGCCTGTTTGGTTGATTGTCATAATAATACTAATTATCGCTGTCTTGCTGGTCTATGTGGTCATTTGGTCGGTCCGGGCCCACCAGAGGAAGGTATCCGCCGGGAAGGAGGAACTGGTGGGCAGAACGGCGGTGGTGGAAGTAGCCCTGGAACCCAAAGGGATAG
>CAYPYL010000197.1:0-2768 GCA_964414605.1 uncultured Dehalococcoidaceae bacterium | reverse complement strand
CGGCCGGTATCGGGGTGGAGGGGGGTGGAAACGCCGCCGATGTCATTGCGGTCGCACAGGGCAAACAGCGGTAATATGCCGATTGCGGCATGCTCGGTGGCATGGAGTCCGCCGGCAAAGTCTATCCCCTTCTCGGCGATGCGGGAGATTGCCTTCGGCGGGATATCGAACCACAGGGCCACGGTGGGGAAGGTTATGGTGGGGAGGTCGAGTGGCTCCTCGCCGATGACCTCCTCGGAGAACTGCCGGTACTTCTTAAAGCCCACCACGTCGATAGTCACCTGGACATCGCCTACGTTTACGCTCACCCCTCCAACCGTCTTGCTCTCCCGCACCTTCTCGATACGAAGGTCGTGGATTTCCTTGGTCTCGGTATAGTAATTGACGCGGGTCGGCTCGGCATAGGCAACGTGATTGGTCAAATCCAGTCGTGTTATCAGGTAAGAATCACCCTGGTGCAGGTAGACAGCCCCGGGGTGCACCTGGAAAAAGGCGACGCTGCTCTCCACCGTCTCCATCAGCGACCCCGTGGAGACATCGACGACGGCGTAGTCCTCCCCGGAGGACGACCGGATATTGATGTTCTGCGCCGGATAGGAGATGCTCGGCGCCAGGTAAAACTTACCGCGCCGCTCCCGCAGCCTGCCCTCCTCTGCCAGGGCATCCCTATCCCTGGTGAAATCCCCGCCGAAAATCTCCTCGTCGTTTGCATCCAGGGGGCGTTCCCAGGCGGCGCAGAGCAGGTGGTCTTTCAGGATATAAGGATTGCCCGGGTTGACCAGTACGTGCTCGAACCCCTTCTGGAAAAAATCGGAGGGGTGGCGCATGAAATACTGGTCGAGGGGGTTGTTCCAGGCAACCAGGAAGCTCAACGATTCGCCCTGGCTACGCCCGCTCCGGCCCGCCTGCTGCCAGGTGGAGGAAATGCTGCCGGGGTAGCCGTCCAGCACGGTAGCCTCCAGTCCGCCGCTGTCGATGCCCAGTTCCAGGGCGTTGGTGGCCACCACCCCTAAAAGCTCCCCGCCGAACAGCCCCCGCTCGATACGGCGGCGGTCCTCCGGCATGTAGCCGCCGCGATACGGCATTATCAACCGGGAGAGCTCGTAGCTTTCTTCCTGGAGTTGACGCCTGGCATAGACATAGATAAGCTCGCAGAGGCGGCGGGTGCGGGTAAACGTCAGCGTGCGGGTGCCCTGGCCGACCAGCTCGGCGAAAATATTGGTAGCCTCCCAGTGTGCGGATCGCCGGGCGGTCTTCTTCTCGTCGATGAGGGGCGGGTTCCAGAAGACGAAGTCCTTCCAGCCCCGGGGAGAGCCGTCTTTATCGACCACCTCGCAGGGGAGGCCGGTCAGCCCTTCAGCGTGCTCGCCGGGATTGGCGATTGTCGCCGTGCACAGGATAAACTGCGGGTCGGAACCGTAGAGCCGGCACAGCCGGCGTAGCCGGCGCAGCACGCCGGCTACATGTGAGCCGAAGACACCGCGGTAGATATGGGCTTCATCGATCACCACGTACTTCAGGCGGCGCAGTAAAGTCGCCCAGTTCTGGTGATTGGGCATGATGCCGACGTGCAGCATATCGGGATTGGTCAGGATGACCCGTCCGAACTTCCTGACGTCCGCCCTCTCCGGGCGCGGTGTATCACCATCGAACGTGGCCAGGGCCTCGGGAGGCACTATGGAGGGAGAAAAAAGCTCGTGCAGTTTATGCAGCTGGTCCTGGGCGAGGGCCTTGGTGGGGAAAAGATAGACGGCGCGGGTGGAGGGGTCTTTGAGAATCGACTGCATCACGGCGATGTTGTAGCAGAGGGTCTTGCCGCTGGCGCTGGAGGTGGCGATGATAACGTTCCTGCCGCGGCGGACGTGGTTCACCGCCTCTGCTTGGTGGGAATACAGCGGCGACAGTCCGTGCTCATCGAGGATATCCTGAAGCACACCGTTCAAAGGTTCGTCGAGCCTGCCGGGGGAGGCTCGGCGGGGAGGTATATGCTCGATGTGGGCAATCTGGTTATCGTAGGCGGTCAGTGACCGGAGATGGTTGAGGAAGGCCTGTATTTCCATGAAAAATACGCACCTACACGTCTATGATTTCGATTTCGTAGTCGAGAATTTCCGCTTCGAACCTGGCGCCTTCGATAAAGGAGACGACCCTGGAGAGCACCTGGTTGGTATGACGCTTGTTATTGCTGATGCAGCAGATACCTATGGTGGCGCGCTGCCAGGCATCGTTATCATCGACTTCAGCGACGGCAACCTCGAATTTATGGCGTACCCGACTCGTGATAGACTTAAGGACCTGCCGCTTGCCCTTGAGGGACATATTTTCCGGCAGGCGCATGCTTACCCTGGCAACACCTACATTCATATAATCATCTCAAACCGGGGGAAGGCATTTTCACCACTAATCTACCATCCGCTAACACCAGTGTCAAACATACAATAAACCGTCATTGCGAGGAGTCCTTCCATTAAAGGATGACAAAGCAATCCCCGATATTAGTGAGGGAGATTGCTTCGCCCCGATTCCATCAGGTCTCGCAATGACATTCGGGGGTAGGTCAGTGTCAAACGGGCGCCGGGGCTAAGGTTTTCTGATGAACCAGAGAAAAACAAGGAGACCGAGAAGGGTCAATACCGACGCACTGTAGAAAGTCGAAGCCAGGCCGAAGATGTTGGCCAGACCGCCCAGGGCTATCGGTCCCACCCCGTTGCCTATCTGCATGGCCATCATAAACATCGTCATGGAAGCGCCCATGCCGTAGGTGCGGC
>CAYPYL010000196.1:983-2769 GCA_964414605.1 uncultured Dehalococcoidaceae bacterium | reverse complement strand
CAACCCATTGGAGCATTAGGGTAGCTAAGCCGAAGATACCCTACTGGGGTATAGAATATCACGTTTGGAAACCGATGTCAATACGCTTTTTTGGAATTTTTAGCTGCGTGCGGTAGAATAATGGTGTAAAAGATTTATTGCATAGTGTGTCGAGATGGAGGCAGCGATGGCGAGTGAAGAGAGACCTGAAGTATCAAGAGACGCGATAGTCAAACGCCTTAAACGCATTGAAGGGCAGATACGCGGTCTACAAAAAATGGTCAGCAATGAACGTGACTGCGAGAGTATCGTGACCCAGCTGGCGGCAGTCCGTTCCGCTATAGATAGCGTCGGCGCGCTGGTATTAAGTAACTATATCAAAATATGCGCCCCCAGGGGAACAAAGTCAGACCCTGATGTCTATGAATCCATGGTGCGCGTGGTGGGCGTGTGGGGGCGGGTACGTCTGGGCGAATAGCCACCAAAACCGGGCAGCTAGCTCTTGCCCTTGGCTTTCTCGTCATACCATTTGCCGTAATGGCTTCGGGCATAAGATTCGGATACTTTACCGTCCCACATCGACCGCAGCGATTCCGTCATCCTCGGGTGAAGCGAACCGGTATAGATATGCACCAGCAGCATGAGGAAAGCCAGGATAAAAGCCACGTCGTGCACTATCATGAACCACTGAAAGACCCCCGGCGATAGCACGTCCTTGAGGAACCACATGAAAAAGCCGGATACCACGAAGAGAATTCCGGTAGCCAGCACGATAAACTCCCACATTTTTTGTCCGGTATTCACGTGCCCCTGTGGCATCATTTTCGACTCGTCGCCGCCGAAATAATAGTCCGGCGCCCGGCATAACCACAGAAAATCGTCCTTGCCCCACGTAAGAGTCTCCTTGATGAACTGCAGCGACATTTTAGGGTTGATGATGAAATATACTATCGGCACGCCGACGAAGAACACCACGGCGATGCGGTGTATGGACCTGGTTATGCCGCCCGCCGCCGGGCCTCCCAGGCCCGGGAGAAACAGGATGGCCCCCGTAACCAGCAGTACTATAAAAGATGCCGTGTGAATCCAGTGAAACCAGACGGTGCGTTTCTTGAAACGTTCGATAACTCGTGGTTCTGTCATTACTCTTCTCCTCCCCTCATCCTTAACCGGGCGACCAGATAATTCAGTCCGAAGCCGGCTACCGCGGCAATCGCCAGGCCGGAGCCGAACCACTTGAATATATTGCGGACTGTCGTAGCGGGGGGTACGTCGGGGTCGACGGGCAGTCCGTAGGTTGCCGGTGAATCATCAAGCACGTACATCACGTGGAGGCCGTGGAGTTCATCGACTCCGTAAAGAGAAGACTGGATGCCGCTCTCGCGCAGAGAGGTTACCCTCTCCTCCCCTTCGGAAATCAAGTCGGCGCGGTTCCCGAATTTAATCGCGCCCGTGGTGCAGGCGGCAGCGCACGCGGGGGGTTCATCGTTGATAACACGGTCGTGACAGAAGGTGCATTTGTTCATAATAGCCACACCGGTTACCTTGTTTGCCTCCATCTGTGGCACCCCGAAGGGACAAAATTCGGCGCAATACCCGCAGCCGGAGCATTTATCCCGGTCATACTGCACGAAACCCAGCCGGTTATAGCTCAACGCTCCGGTAGGGCAGACTTCAACGCACGCGGCCTCGGTGCAGTGGTTGCACGCCATCTTACGGGAGACCCAGCCGCCGGGTTTACTCACCGGGCGCAACGTTGTCCATACATCGGGAGAAAGCTCTGGTGGCTCCGCCAGGTCCGGCTTAA
>CAYPYL010000196.1:0-973 GCA_964414605.1 uncultured Dehalococcoidaceae bacterium | reverse complement strand
TTACGGGAGACCCATTTATCATCCTTCTTTACGGGATGCAGCGTTGTCCAGACACTGGGGGACAGTGATGGGGGTTGTGCCGGATCGGGTTTGATAGTCTCCGGTAGGTTGTTATACTTTTTGCAGGCGGCGTAGCACCACCAGCAGTTCACGCACTTGGTAACGTCTATCAACATGGCCTTTCCCAGGTGTGTCTGGGAATCTTTAGCCAGGGCCATGGCCGGAGGCTCCAGTAACAGAAGGCCGGTTGCCCCGGCGGCACCCTTAAGGAAATCCTTACGACTTATCTCCATATCAATTACTTCCCTACAGTTTCTGGAAATTCGTCCACGATGACGTTTTTATTGGCTTCCTTCTCTTCAGCCCTGATATCTTCTTCGGTCAGGAACAAACCGGTGTTTTCATGGCAGGCATCGCAGCTCTCGTTTTGAGGCGTATGCAACTGGATGTTATGCGGGGTGGCGTACTTCCACGTCGAGACCGCGTTGAAATTCGAGAACAGGTTCTCCCCGTAGAAGTCGCATGTCCCGGAGCAGGTCGGTACGTGGCGCAGCACCACGTATTTATAAGGCCTCTCCGACGACCGCAGAGGATTATGGCCGATTTCAAACTGCATCACGGACGGCTCGCTGGTGCGGCAGGGCATGCCCTCCACGTCGATGGCCACGTGGCAGCCGTAGCAGTTCTTATATTGTACAGAGTGACAGACCTGGCAGGAAAGGTCTCCCAGGTGCTGCTCGTGCTGGGGGTTCCCCTCCGTGTTCGTCCAGACGTCCTCGTGGCAGTCCTCGCACTTGACCATATCCGGGTTATGGTAACGGGTATCAACGGTTTCGCCGGAACCGTGAAGCTCCTGGCTGTGGCAATCGGAGCATGTCATCCCTCCCTTTAACCAGTGGATATCACCGGGAATCCCCGCATTTTTACCCAGGTATTCGTCGCCAACGCGGGAGCCGTGGCAGGCGACGCAGTT
>CAYPYL010000195.1:0-2769 GCA_964414605.1 uncultured Dehalococcoidaceae bacterium | reverse complement strand
GCGCAGCGTTTGGGACGCTGAGGTCGGAGGTTCAAATCCTCTCACCCCGACCATATTATTAGCTGTATTATTTACATAATACAAGACATAAGATGATCACCATAATATCCGCTATTCCGTACTAACTCCCGCCGCATCAAACAGCTTTTTCAGTTCTCTCCTGGCAAGTCGGGTAGGGTTGCCGCCTTTATTTTCCCATCGCTGTACCGTCGAGAGGCTAACACCAATCTCTCTGGCCAGGTCCTCCTGTACCCACCCTTTTTTCCTGCGCAGTTCTTTAACTTTACGCTCCAATTCTTCCATGACACCTCCCTGAACTACTGAACACGAAGGCTTACATTAAACATCACGTACAACTATAAATTATAAAGAGATAATGGACAATTGTCAATTAATTGCCATAATCACGTTCTAAATATTCGCTAAAAAGTGACGACTGTCACACGAAAATTAAGCAGGGGTCTTGACAAAAATATCAGTAAATTATAAAATTGTAAAAAATACGGAAAACGGTTTCCTATTGCCTTATTTATGCCATGTCATTTGAATCGCAGAGTGTCGAACGAAAAGAACTCGCAATATTAAGAATCTTGAGTGATTCCACGGAGGCACTCGGGGCCAGGGTTATTGCCAATCGCCTTAAAGAATACGGCTTTGAACTCGGTGAAAGGGCGGTAAGATATCACCTCCGGTTCATGGACGAACGCGGACTGACCTACCTGATGGGGCAACGCGACGGCCGTGTCCTTACCGATAAAGGCATGGAAGAAGTACGTTCCGCGCTGGTACAGGATAAGGTGGGTTTTGCCATCTCAAGAATAGTAAATCTGTCTTTCCGCACGACCTTCGACGCGGAAAAATGCACCGGATCATTGCCGGTTAATGTTTCCCTTTTTAACAGGGAGGACTTCAAACGCGCCCTGAAAGCCATGAAACCGGCTTTCGACAGCGGCTACTGCACCAGCGACCTCGTAGCCGTGGCATCGGAGAATAAACAGCTGGGAGGGGTAACGATACCCCCGGAGAAAATCGGGCTGGCCACGGTCTGCAGTATTGTATTCAACGGCGCTTTACTCAAGGCGGGTGTTCCCATGGAATCGCGTTTCAGCGGGATACTGCAGGTAAGAGACCAGCAGCCCCTGCGTTTCGTGGAACTCATTGATTACTCCGGGTGTTCCCTGGACCCGTCGGACATCTTCATCAAAGCCCGCATGACGTCAGTAGGAGATGCCGTGCGAAACGGAGAAGGCAAAATACTGGCCAGTTTCAGGGAAATCCCGGCTATATGCAGGTCAACAGCCGCCGAAGTCATTGCGGACTTGAAAGAAGCTGGCTTTAGCAGTCTGGTAACCATCGGCAATACCAGCGAACCGGTATGCGAGATGCCGGTGGGACTTAATAAAATGGGAATGATTTTAATGGGGGGGCTGAACCCGATAGCCGCCGCCGAGGAAGCCGGAATCGGCGCCGATAACCTGGGCATGAGCACGATGATGGAGTACAAAGAAATGGTAAAGTTCCGTGATGCCGTCAACGATTACCGCGACCTGGAAAGATTCTGGGAAGTATCCGTCTGAATGTAAGGGGGAAATACCTTTTATTATACAAAATTCTGAAAGGAGTCAGGAGAAAAAATGAACTTACAACGCCCCAATTCCAACGATGCCACTCGCAGTGCCAATCGCAGTCGCAGTGTCGTGCCGATGAGCGGACTCTGCACCCGCTGTATCGACGGCTGCACCGGAAACTGCGAGGTATTCAAAGCCACTTTTCGGGGTAGGGAGCTTATTTACCCCGGACCGTTCGGCGAGATAACCGCCGGAGGCGATAAAGATTACCCGGTGGATTACTCGCACCTGAATATCCAGGGGTATGCCCTCGGAGCCAGGGGTCTCCCCGAAGGAGTCGAAGGCAACCCGGACACAGCCACATTTCCATCGGTGAACACAGAGACGGAATACGGATGGGATATCAATGTCAAGATGAAGTTGCCCATCTTTACTGGCGCCCTGGGTTCCACCGAGATCGCCCGTAAAAACTGGGAGCACTTCGCCATCGGGGCGGCCATCAGCGGCGTGACGCTGGTCTGCGGTGAAAACGTCTGCGGTATCGACCCGCAGCTGGAGCGTGATAAGAACGGTAAGGTCGTTTCGGCGCCGGACATGGACCGCCGCATCGAGACGTACCGTCGCTATCACCAGGGCTACGGCGAACTCCTGGTGCAGATGAATGTCGAGGATACGCGCCTGGGAGTGGACGAATACGTCCACAAGAAGCACGGACTGGATACAATCGAGCTTAAGTGGGGACAGGGCGCCAAGTCCATCGGCGGCGAGATTAAGGTCAATAGCCTGGAGAGGGCGATGGAACTCCAGAAACGCGGCTATATCGTCACGCCGGACCCGTCCGACCCGGTCAACCAGGCGGCCTTTAAAGACGGCGCCATTAAAGAATTCGAGAGGCATAGTCGACTCGGCTTTGTCGAGGAGGAGGGGTTTTATAAAGAGGTCGAGCGACTGCGCAGCATAGGCTTCAAGCGCATTACTCTGAAAACCGGGGCCTACGGACTACGCGAGCTGGCCATGGCCATCAAGTGGAGCTCCCGGGCGAAGATAGACCTGCTGACCATCGACGGCGCCCCGGGCGGCACAGGGATGAGCCCGTGGCGGATGATGGAGGAGTGGGGCATGCCCAGCCTTTACCTGCACGCGGCAGCCGCCGAGTTCTGCCAGAAGCTGGCGGACAAGGGCGAGAGGGTGCCGGATATCG
>CAYPYL010000194.1:0-2772 GCA_964414605.1 uncultured Dehalococcoidaceae bacterium | reverse complement strand
ACTAAAGGAAGGATAATCATATGAAAATCGGTGTCCTTGCTTCGCAGGGAGCCTTCGCCGAACATATATCAACCATAGAAAAGCTGGATACAGAAGCCGTGCCCGTCCGTTTACCTGGGGAACTCCGTGGAGTGGACGGGCTAATCATTCCGGGCGGGGAGAGCACGACTATCAGCCGTATGATTGCCGCCTATAACCTCACCGATGAGATAGCCTCCATGGCCGGGGACGGCATGCCGCTGTTAGGGACCTGCGCCGGCATGATACTCATGGCAAAGAATATATCCAGCAACAGCACAGTATCGCTCAGGCTGATGGATATCAAAGTCCGGCGCAACGCATTCGGACGGCAGGCAGAAAGCTTCGAGACGGAACTATCGATACCGGTGCTCGGTGAAAGCCCGTTCCCGGCGGTATTTATCCGCGCGCCTATAGTCGAAAGCTGCGACGAGGGAGTGGATATCCTGGCGCGTCTGGATAACGGCACCATCGTGGCCGCCAGGCAGAATAAACTGCTGGTCACGGCGTTTCACCCGGAGCTAACTGACGACTTGAGGTTTCACCGCTATTTCCTGGACATCGTATCGGGAAAGGGATAAAGACGATAGGGTAATGGTAGTGGAGAAGAAAATAACCGACGACATGGACGACCTGCTGGATATCCTGCCGCCTAACATAAAAAGACCGCTGGTACGTCAGAAAGACATCAAGGAACTGCTGGAAGTGGTACTTGACCTGGGACGCGCACCGGAAGCGCGATTAACCGGACGGGAAATAATGCTCAACGATAAAGAGGTGGAGGAGGTGGATATCGATTATGTGGTGGCGCGAATCGGGAGTTTCGGCGAGGACAACCGCGCCGGGATTGAGAGAACGCTCCACCGTATCTCCGCCATCCGCAACCGGCGCGGTAGAATCGTTGGGCTGACCTGCCGGGTTGGGCGGGCGGTCTACGGCACCATTAAAGTCATCGAAGACCTGGTACAGTCGGGAAAGAGCGTTCTGCTGCTGGGCAGGCCCGGCGTGGGCAAGACCACCATGCTGCGTGAGGTAGCCAGGGTACTGGCGGACGACGCCGATAAACGCGTCATCATCGTGGATACCTCCAACGAGATAGCCGGCGACGGCGATATACCTCACCCGGCCATTGGTCACGCGCGGCGCATGCAGGTGACCACGCCTTCTCTACAGCACGCCGTCATGATTGAAGCCGTGGAAAACCACATGCCCGAGGTAATAGTCATTGATGAGATAGGCACGGAACTGGAAGCCATGGCCGCCAGAACGATAGCCGAGCGCGGCGTCCAGCTGGTCGGCACGGCCCACGGCAATACCCTGGATAACCTTATAATGAACCCGACACTGGCCGACCTCATCGGCGGAATACAGTCGGTTACGCTGGGGGACGAAGAGGCGAGGCGGCGGGGAACGCAGAAGTCCATTTTGGAGAGAAAATCGCCGCCGACTTTCGATATTGTAGTGGAAATACAGGAAAGAGACAGGGTGGCCATCCATCCGGACGTCGGCGAGGCCGTCGACGCACTGCTGCGCGGTCTGCCCCCCAACACCGAGGTGCGCTGGCTGGACGAAAACGGTGAGGTAAAAGTAGAAAAGGCTATAACAGAAAAGACGAAACCAGCTAAAGGCAAACGCGCTGAAAAAGAAACCTCCCCCAAAGTCTACCTCTTCGGCGTGAACCGTTCCAGGATGTTGCAGACAGGACGTGATTTACATATCGACCTGGATATAGCCGATAACCTTCAGGATGCCGGCATACTCGTGACGTCAAAGAACTACTACCGGCGGCGACCGCAGAAGGTCAGGGACGCCGAAAACGCCCACCTGCCCATCTATGTCCTGCGCAGCAATACCCCGCCGCAGATGCGCCAGCTAATCAGCACCCTCTATTCGCTGAAAGGCGGCATCAAAGCGGATAATTTTAAGAACGCCATTAACGAAGCCGAAGAAGCCATTGAGCAGGTGAGCGAGGGTCAGGAATCCGTGGAGCTAAGCCCGCAAAGTGCTTATATCCGCCGACTCCAGCACCTCATCGCCCAGCGCAACGACCTGGCTTCCCACAGCTTCGGCAGAGACCCCAACCGGCGGGTGAAGATATATAAAGAACAGCCCGGATAGTTATTAGGGAGATAATTATGGCTCTATTTATTACCTTTGAGGGAGGGGAAGGTTCTGGTAAGAGCACACAAGCAAATATATTATTTGAACGCTTACGTAAACAAAAGAAGTTTGGCGTTTCATACATCGAAGAACCTGGTACAACCATTTTGGGGAAAAAAGTAAGAGAATGGTTACGTTCCCCTGAACTCCCGCTAGTAGTAATCCCTGGAAGTCCATCACAGTTAAATCTTTTTAATGATGAAGATAATCACTCACCTCCAGCTATTCATCTTCATACCGATTCGCCGCGTGCGGAACTATTAGCTTTTACTATTGCCCGTTCACAATTAGTTGAGGAATATATTATTCCTAAACTACAAGGTAAAAATGTCATATTGTGCAATCGCTATGCCGATTCTACAACTGCTTATCAAGGATACGGGCGTCAACTAGACCAAGAGTTAGTTAGACTAGCCAATAATGTTGCAACTCAAGGGATTAAGCCAAACTTGACAATACTACTAGATATTATGCCAGACAGAGGACTCGCTAGGAAATTTGGTGTTACCAGACAAAGTTTTGAGAAAGAGGAACTAGAGTTTCATAAACGAGTCAGGGAAGGGTATCTGGAACTGGCCGAACGTGAACCGGAAC
>CAYPYL010000193.1:0-2778 GCA_964414605.1 uncultured Dehalococcoidaceae bacterium | reverse complement strand
CCACCCCCTTGACGCCACCGGCCTCTTTTTAAATTTAGAGACTATAGATATAGTCCTCGTAATTATGGAATTCCACTGCAGTTCAAGTCCTATCCATATGGGCTAAGAACCTCTTGCCATCTTAGTTAGCGGTTATATTATGCTTGGTAACTCTGGCTAATCAGCTTTGGTAAGAAACCGAGACCTCTAAATATGCTTGCGTTTTTTCATATTCACGTGGAATAATCAATATCGGTGATGCGATGCTCATTATCTAGCGATTAGCTCTTACTCCTCCTTAAAACTTGCTTTCTCCGGATTATTATTCCGTATTTCCTCCCCAACCCAATGAAATATCTAAGTAAGGTAATCGTCTGATCATTCAAAGCCATACATTGAATGTTTCTTCTTTCTTAGTTTATTATAGATAATGTGTATATAAGGACCGGGCTCTCACGTTGATTTATTCTCAAACATGATATTTTATTCACCTTATTCTCATACTTTACGTATTTAGTATACACAGATACAGATAAGGAGGAGTTTGATGGTTTACGGTTTTATGGGAAAGATATTATGGGTAGACCTTACCCGAAAAAAGCTGATGGAGGAGCCGCTGGATGAAAAGACCGCCCGTGATTTTCTGGGAGGTTATGGTCTGGGAGCTAAAATTTTATTTGATAGGCAGAAACCTGGCGTAGACCCGCTCGGACCGGAAGCTATCTTCGGTATCCTTACCGGGATTCTCACGGGTACGGATGGTCTCGGGGGTTCCCGTTATGTCGTGGTAGGCAAATCACCGCTGACAGGCGGTTGGGGCGATGCTAATTCCGGGGGGAGTGTCGGACCTTACCTAAGGTTTTCTGGCTACGATGCGGTTTTTTTCACCGGCATTGCAGATAAACCGGTATACCTTCATATCAACAACGGTAAAGCGGAAATCAAGGACGCTGCCCATATCTGGGGCAAGGATACATTCGAGACTCAGGATATACTCCGGGGAGAGCATGGTAAAAACCTTGAGGCAGCCTGCATCGGTCCGGCGGGAGAGAAGGTTGCTCTTATTGCATCCGTGATGAACAATAAGGGAAGAGCCGCGGGGCGCTCCGGACTCGGTGCCGTGATGGGTTCGAAAAAGCTTAAAGCCATTGCCGTCCAGGGTAATTTAAAAGTCCCCGTGGCCAAACCTGAACTGGTCAAAAGCCTGCGGAAGAAACAGGTTGCTGCCCTCGGAGGCCACGTGGTCACGCTTCGGGAATTCGGAACGCCGACGATATATAACATGTGCTGTGAGATTGACGATGCGCCGACCAAGAACTGGACCGGGGTTGCCGTAGTAGACCTACCGACATATACGAACTGCGGCGCCGAAAACGTGGTCGCCAAACAGGAACGAAAGTATAATTGCTGGCGCTGCCCCATCGGTTGCGGCGGCATTATGAAGGCCGGAACGGGGGAATATAAATACGAGGAAGGCGCCCATAAACCCGAGTACGAGACGTTAGCCATGTTCGGTAGTAATTGTGCGAACGATAACCTGGACTCGATAATCGTTGCCGGTGATATCTGCAATCGCTACGGTCTGGATACTATCTCCGCCGGCGCCTGCATTGCTTTTACGATTGAGTGTTACGAAAACGGCGTTCTTACCAAAGAAGACACGGATGGTCTGGAGATGACCTGGGGCAATCATGAGGCTATCGTAGCTATGACGGCGAAACTGGCAAAACGCGATGGGTTCGGCGATATCATCGCCGACGGCATTAAGAAAGCTGCGGGGAAAATCGGCAGGGGCGCCGAGAAATACGCTATGCACGTAGGCGGGCAGGAATTCGCCGCGCACGACCCGAGGGGCGGCTGGGGATTTGCCACCGGTTACGGGACGGACCCCACCCCCGGCAGGCATACGCAAGGGGGTTCGATGGTGCCGCCTGGAGTCGATATACCCCGTATTGAACGGTCTGAAAGGAAGGGCCGGGGTCCCCATCATAGAATAAGCTCCAATCTGGGACATGCCATCAATTCAATGGGAATGTGCAATTTCGTTCTGGGAGGATTCCCTCACATAAATACTCTAATGGATTCTCTGAAGGCGATTACCGGCTGGGAGGACCTCACTCCAGAAGAATTAATTAAAACCGGGGAGCGGATTACTAATGTGCGGCAGGCCTTCAACGTCCGCGAAGGGCTGAAGATGCCCTTCAAATACCCGGATAGGATGCTGGGTATGCCACCCAAGACGGTCGGTCCCCGTGCCGGTACCACCATGACTGAGGCGGAAATTTTCAACGATTACCTCGAAGCCATGGACTGGGATATCAATACGGGAAAGCCGAGCAAGGAAAGGCTTTTAGAACTCGGCCTGGATGATGTAGCCAGGGTGCTATTTCCGTAAATCGCTATAGAGTGGAGCCTGTAATTACATTACCGAACCGCCGGAAACGTGGATAACCTGGCCGGTGACATAACTGGTGACATCGGACGCGAATAGAACAGTCGCGTTGGCGATATCGACCGAGGTTCCCATTCTGCCGAGAGGGAAAGAACCGAGCATAGCCGCACGCATCTTTTCCATCTCTTCAGGCGGAAGAGCGGGCCTGTCTTCCCTTAGTATCGCCCCGAAATTCGTCGGCGCCGGCCCGGGGGCGATGCAGTTGACCCTTATGCCGTTTGTTCCTTCCACGAAGGCAAGCTGCTTTGTAAAAAGGTCGAGAGCGTACTTGGACATGGCATAAGTCCCGACACCCATGGCGTACTGGTGGGTGCTGCCCGAGCCGATGTTGACGATAACGCCGTACT
>CAYPYL010000192.1:0-2803 GCA_964414605.1 uncultured Dehalococcoidaceae bacterium | reverse complement strand
CTTAACAAAACATCTTTTCGTTGCCTGTGAAATATTCCACTGGAGACTGACTTCCACGTGCATCCTCCATCTTCTATCCTTCGTGTATAAGACCCGCAGCTTTATAGCGAACCTGATAGATGATGGACGATGCTGAATAGGGATGATAGGGTCAAGGAACGAGAGACGAGCGACAAGGAATAGCTGATGGGGTTTCCGTTTAGGAGCAGCATCCACTTTGACGCT
This sequence comes from uncultured Dehalococcoidaceae bacterium, assembly GCA_964414605.1. Classification (GTDB taxonomy): domain Bacteria; phylum Chloroflexota; class Dehalococcoidia; order Dehalococcoidales; family RBG-16-60-22; genus JAFGPF01. Next base: position 2,578 of record CAYPYL010000192.1, on the reverse strand, counting down.
TCTGATATTTGTGTGACCTCGCTATCGCTTAGCATAAAGTCGTAAGGTTAAACGTGAAGAAAAAGCTGGTTTCTGACTCTGTCCCTGGGAGAGAAAATGGATTTGAAAACAACATACTATATTCTTCTAGTCAATGGCTCCAGTAATCCATTTCTCTATTACACCGGTGGGCAGACCCCAGCCTCTCTTTTCCTGGCTCCCAATTTAGCGGTTAGATACGGGCTTACTCCTTAAGAGAAGGTCCCATCATACTTCATACGGGTTTGGCCAGGAGGGCAAGGACACCATGTTGTGCACGCGGGTTTGCTTAGATGAGCTCCCAAAATAGCGAACGGCGTCTCCCTGCCCACCTGATGTATTATCGTCACCTCCTAGATTACCACTTGTGCTACTTCTAGCTGTGGAACTTGATAAAAGGTTTGTTTCTTGACCAAGGCAAATGCCAGACGCAATAGCTTATTGAGCGCTGCTCCTACAATCTCTCTTCCACTAAGCGGATTAGCATGCACCGGGCGCTCCCGCAGCTTCTTTGCCCAGACACGAAAGTCGGGATTGAATCGTAACATAGGGATAACGGCAGTCCAGGCACAATAGCGTAGCACCGGGCGCCCCTTCTTGCTCATCGGAGTATGAGCGCTTCGTTTCCCGCCTGATTCTGACTCGGTGGGATTGCTCCCGGCCATCTTTATCAACTGCTTGGCACTCCGGTAAGACCTGAAAGAGCCCAGCTCTGCCAGCAACCCAGCTACCGAGATATAATTGAGTCCAATTATCGAGAGTAGATATTTACCCTCCTCTGTTTCATCCACTAGCCTTGCTAGAGTCTCATCTATGCTGCGGACTTGTCGCCTAATGAGGCAGAGCTTCTCCACCAAGAACGAAATCTCGGATGAGACTGACTGAGCACCTGCCTCAATACCGATGGAGGTTCTGGCAACATAGTGAAGAGCACACAGCTTTTTCCTCATAAGACGACCTTGATGCTTTACCCTGATGGCATTCACAAACTCTTCCTCTGTCATCTGAGCAATGATATTGGGCACCGGACAGATAGAGAGCACACTCAGAGCTGTCAGCCCGCAGGGGTCTTTGAAGACCTGGGTAAACTCGGGGAAGATTCCGTCCAATAGTCCTTTCATCAGATTTGTGATCCTGGTTCTCTCTTTAACCAAGCGGCGATATGCATTATAGGCAGCGCGCAGTTCAGCGTATACCCCATGCTGCAATTTAGTATCGGTGAACTCGCCGGTGCAGAGTAGCTGTGCTGCTACCTCGCTGTCCCGATAGTCATTCTTCCTGCGGTTGAGATCCTTCCCCTCCCGTCTCCGCTTCAGGGTAAACTGGTTGATGAAGTGGAAGGGAATACCTCTCTCATCCAGGAAGTAAGCCAGATTGCGCCAGTAGTGTCCTCCTGTCTCTATAGCAAAGATAAGACCTCTCGAGCCGGTTCTCACCATCTCTGCCCTGGCTCTTTCCAACGCCATTTCAAATCCTCCCCTGGAGTTATTGAACTTAAATTTACAGTGAGTGGTAAAATCCTGGGTCATGGCCACTGCTGCATGCTTCTTCTTGTGTGGATCAACTCCCATTACTAGATACCCCTTCGGGACTTGCCTGAGTTTCCTTGCTGTGCTATTTTTCATTCGATGGCTCCTCCTGCGTAGATTTGTGCTTCCATAATTGCACCTGTCTATTGTAGCCGGGAGCCATCACTATTTCTTATTCCATATACTAAATAGTGATTTATTAACCACCTGGGCCAGAATGTTTCTAGTGAATTCATTCCATGAATAACTGGCTGTGGTTTTCATGTCCTGCGGTACGATGCTTGACACTAGGATGGGCATGGCATAAAGTTAACATAAAAGCAACCATACTTCAGGAAAAGACAACCATGTGATACCTCCTGAGTATTTTCTACGGGGGGAGCGATGTATCAAAAGTGCCAGCATTGTTTCCGGAATAACTCAGATTAGCGTTTGCTGTTATTATTTAGCCTGGCAGTTACAGAATAGTGGTGACTGGTGAGAGCCAATACCGAATGGAAGGAGGCGGCGTAACATGGCTAATGAAAAAGATAAACCTGCAAAGAGCAAAAAACCTTCTGCAAAAACAAAGGAAAAGTCCACTTCGTCCCTGAAAACTGAAGAAACATCTAAGCTTAAGACAAAAACGAGAAAGGGATTCCCCATCGTTGGCATAGGTGCTTCTGCCGGTGGTTTGGAAGCTCTGGAGGAGCTATTAGCAAAAGTGCCTTCTGACAGTGGTATGGCTTTCATAATCGTGCAGCACCTGGACCCGTCCCACGTCAGTCTGATGCCCGAGCTGTTGAGAAGAAGAACGACCGTACCAATTCACCAGGTAGAAGACGGTATGAAAGTCTGTCCAGATAACATATACATTATCCCCCAGAATAAAAATATGGGTATTTTTGACGGCACTCTACAATTATCTGATCCGTGTAAACAACCGGGGATAAGGCTTCCTGTTGATTTCTTCTTTCGTACTCTGGCCAGCGACCAGGGACATAACGCTGTTGGTGTCATCCTTTCCGGCACAGGGGCAGATGGCACCTTAG
>CAYPYL010000191.1:0-2852 GCA_964414605.1 uncultured Dehalococcoidaceae bacterium | reverse complement strand
CGAATATACTGGACTGCGATTACTGCCGCGACCTGGGGCAGGGGGTTATGGAAGTCGGCTGCGGGGGACTGAAACTCACCATCCCCCACGAAAGCGGCAACATACGCAAGGTAGCCATCCTGCCGCGTCACATCTACGTATCCGAGACGAGGCCACCCGGCTTGAGCGTCAATGGTTTTCAGGGCAGGATAACCGATATCAAGCCTGCCGGCAGTACCGTGAAAATCTGGATAAACGTGAACGGTACCGGTCTTATTGCGGAGATACAATCTTACTTATTCGAAGAGATGGACCTGACAGTAGGTAAAGAAGTCTTTATCATCTTGAGGATGAGAAGGATAAGGTGCTACGAGACCGCCGGTTAGTATCTTTTTAGAGAAATTTTTAGAAATAATGCCGCTATCATGTAACCTTTTCCGTTTTTCGGCGTTATAATAAGGTGAACGCTCTTAACGACGGGAGGTTGTTATGAAAAGGTTGATAGTGGGACTTTTAATGGTATTCCTGCTCCTGGGAACGGTTGCCTGCGCGGAAGCGGAGCCGACTCCCGAGCCTTCCCCGGCTCCCGCGCCTTCCCCGGTACCCGCACCGGCCCCACCGAAGGAATCTCTGGGCTGGAACGTTTTTTCCGATGGAGGTGATGTAGTAGTAGAAGCGCCTCCTCCGGTAATCAGTATTCCCGCACCTGCACCCGCACCTATGCCGGCTCCAGAGCCGGAAGAGGCCGGGTATGAACAGGCCTGGTCGGGCGACCGCATGATTATACGTTCCGGACGCATGACGATGGTGGTGGTGGATGTCGGTTCGGCCATGGAGCAGATTACGAATCTGGCCGCTACCTATGACGGCTACGTCGTGGCTTCCAACAGCTGGCAGGACCGGGACAGGATGATGGCGAATATTTCTATAAGAGTGAACTCCGAGTTTTTTAACGACGCCATCAGGGCCCTGCGGGCGATGGCGGTGGAGGTAAGGTCGGAGAGCACGTCCGGACAGGACGTTACCGAAGAATATATCGACTTGAGTGCCAAGCTACGCAATCTCGAGGCCGCCGAGGCGCAGCTGCTCGAGCTGATGAAACGGGCCGGGGAGGTCAAGGAGATACTGGATGTCCAGCGCGAGTTGGTGAGTACGAGGGAAGATATCGAGCGGACCAAGGGGCGCATGCAGTACCTGGAGGAAAGCGCGGCCATGTCATATATCGAGGTGAGTCTGGAGCAGTCCAAGCTTACCGCCGAGTTCAACGCCACGTCCAGGACGGTTAAAGAAGGCGAGAAGATAAGGTTTTTCCCGGAAGTCGCCGGCGGCTTTGCCCCTTACAGCTACGAGTGGGACTTCGGCGATGGTGACACCAGCACCGAAGAAGCGCCGGTATATTCCTATAAGACCGACGGCACCTATACCGTCACGCTGAAGGTCACCGACGACCGCGGCAACACGGCTCCTTACGAGAGAACCGATTATATTTCGGTCCTGCCCGGCTGGAATGCCGGCGGTATCGCCAGTAGCGCCTGGAACGGACTTATCGGGTTTTCCCGTGTCCTGGCCGATATCATTATCTGGCTCGGGATTTTCAGTCCGGTCTGGATAATCATCCTGGTTATCCTCTACTTCACCTGGTGGCGCAAGAGGAAGAAGGCGAAGAGCTAAAGAAGAAAACTTCTGAAAAACCCGGGAGGGGGCGAAAGCCCCCTCCTTTTTTATAATCCTGCCGGATCTAAGCGGTAAGTCGCCGGACTATTTCTTCGTTACTCATACCTTCCACGGCAATAACCTTATTACGGCTGGTCTGGCCGCATACGATGGCTATGGAGGTTTTTCTTACCCCCAGCGCCTTGCCGAGGAAGTCGATAAGCTCCCGGTTGGCTTTACCTTTTACCGGAGGCGCGGCGATTTTTACCTGCAGCACTCCCTCGGTAAAAACGGTTATCTCGCTGCGACCGGCATTAGGAGTAACCTTGACGGACAGCCGGCCGCTCTTCTTATGACTGTTTTCGGTCAAATCAGATACTTAATCTCTATTTTTAGTAACGCCGCTCTATTCGTAACCGCCGCCGCCATCACCGCTCCGACTGGTTGTCAATGCAATTGTTGCCAGGAGAAGAATCGCCGAGAGCATAAACCAGAACATCGTGGTGAACTGCTCGCCGATGTCGGGCAGTACTTCCAGGGCCGTGACGATGCCCAGCACGGCGCAGAGTCCTCCGATGCCGCCAAGTATTCCTGCTATCGCTCCCATCAGGTGTGACCTCCTTTTCGGTTTATCATGTAGCTTCGATGGTATATAATTATAGAGGACGTCTTATTATATACGTTTGGAGATAATATAGCATGAAATTGACAAATAATCTATATTTCTACCCGGAGCAGGGCATGCTGGACTGCAATACCTATGTCATCATGGGCAAACCCGGAATTATCGTCGACCCCGGCAACGGGGATTATATACAGAGAAGGGTAGAAGGCATGCGCCAGGACGGCATAGACCCCGGAGAAATCGGTATTATCGTCAACACCCACCTGCACGTCGACCATTGCGGCGCCAACGAGGCATTTAAACAGCTTTCCGGGGCTGAAATCGCCCTTCACCCCGTCCAGAAGAATAACTATAAACTGGTGGTGGTCGACGGGGCGCGGCTCTTCGGCATGGAGCCGGTGGAGTTCGCCGAGGACCGTATCCTGGAGGGAAGCACGCTGACGAACGACGGCACGGCACTGGAGATGATTGTGTCTCCGGGGCATTCGCCGGACTGCATCTGCTTTTATAATGAGAAAGATAAAGTCCTGATTTGCGGCGACGTGCTCTTCGAGATGAACACCGGCCGGGTGGACCTCCCCGGCGGTAACGGCGA
>CAYPYL010000190.1:0-2876 GCA_964414605.1 uncultured Dehalococcoidaceae bacterium | reverse complement strand
ACTATGTCCCCAAGATGAGATGGGGAGCCAGGATGTTCAACGCCGAGATGGTCGATGGCATGGTCTACGACGGTCTCTGGGAGATTTTTTATAACTACCACATGGGCGTGACCTCCGAGAACATCGCCGAGAAGTACGGTATTACCAGGGAGGAGCAGGACCAGTTCGCCCTGGAAAGCAACAACCGCGCCCTGGCGGCCACCCGGGACGGCATCTTCAAGCAAGAGATTGTGCCGGTAGAGGTCAAGGTCAAGCGCGAGACCAGGATGTTCGAGGTTGACGAGCACCCCCGCGAGACCTCCATGGAACTCCTGGGTAAGCTGCCGACGGTATTTAAAGCCGACGGCGGCGTTACCGCCGGCAACGCTTCCGCCATCACCGATGCCGGAGCCGCCCTGGTAATAATGTCGGCGGATAAAGCGAAGGAACTCGGCCTCAAGCCGATGGCGACCATCAAGGCATGCGCCGCAGGCGGCGTCGACCCCGCCTACATGGGATTGGGCGTCATACCGGCTACGAAGAAAGTCCTCGAGAAAACCAGCCTTACCCTGAAAGACATCGACTATATCGAACTTAACGAGGCCTTCGCTTCGCAGTCCATCGGCTGCATCAGGGAGCTGGGGTTCGACATGAGCAAGACGAACCTGCACGGCGGCGGAATATCGCTGGGGCACCCCATCGGCTGCACCGGCGCCAGGATTCTGGTAACGCTTGCCCATGAGATGATAAGGCGCGACCTCCAGTTAGGCCTGGCGACTCTGTGCATCGGCGGCGGTCAGGGAATGGCCACCATTATCGAGAGAAAATAAGGCTAGCCACGCTTTTCATATTCGGGACACCACGTGGCGTTGGGGCGTGCAGGGTTTCGGCACGCCCCACGCCAGTTCCACTTGCAGCTATCGCACAGGATAACTTTCATCCCAAGCCACTTCTTTATTCCTAAAACCAGCCTGTCCTTACGACCGGGACCCGTCTTCGGCTTCATCCTGTTTATCAGTGTAGCAAACATGGTGCTATCAGGCAATAATTGTGCTACAATACGTTAGAACTTGATTTTAGGGGCAAATGGTCATGGCCAGATTACCGGGAAGGAAAAAGGGGGTCGACCTCAAGAAGGCACTAATAGAGGAACAGGCGCAGGAACAAGCGCTGAACATCGAGACGATTACCTGGGGTGACCTGACATGGGTGAATATACAACCCCCCTCCGACCGCGAGATAAAATATCTGGAAGAAAACTACCATTTCCACCCCCTGGACCTGGATGACTGCCTCTCCCGCAAGCAGATTCCCAAGGTTGACGAATACCCGGATTACCTGTTTGTCATCTTCCACCTGCCGGTCTTCGATAAAGAAACGAGGGTTACCACTAAAAGGCAGTGGTCGGCGTTTATCGGGGAGAAATTCCTCATCACGCTTCATACCGGCGAACTGAGAACGCTGACGGCGCTCTTCCGCGACTGCCAGACTAATGAGGAGTCCCGTGAAGAGTACTTCAGCAACGGCTCCGGCTACCTGCTGTACCGGATACTCGACCGTTCTATCGACTCCTATTTCCCCGTCCTGGACAAAATCCTCAGTCTGATGGAAGACATGGAAGACAACGTCTTCGACGAGGACGTCGAGACGGCTAAGGAGCTAAGCATATTGCGACGGGATATCATCGCCCAGAGACGCGTGATGTTCCCGACCCGCACGCTCTTTATGTCCCTCGAAAGAAGGCTGAAGAGGTTCACCAAGGTAGACCTCACCGTGTATTTCGGCGACCTCATGGACCACATGACCAAGATATGCGAGACACTCGACGAGCTTAAAGAGGTCATCGAGGTATTCAAGGATACGGACTATACCCTGGCCACCTACCGCATTAACCGGGTCACGCGGCTGCTGACCATCTTTTCCACCATCGTCCTGCCGTTCCTTATAGTATCCAGTCTTTATGGGATGAACGTCACGCTGCCGGGCGGACTGCAAACGGGAAATCTACAGACGTTCCTGATATTGCTGCTGGTGATGCTGATGATTGCGGCGGGTATGCTTTTCTTTTTCCGACGACGCCGCTGGATTTAGATGATGAACATATCATATCGACTGGTGATAATCATCGCCGTATTTATCACCTGTCTTATTACCGCTAACGTTACCGCCGTCAAAGTAATCAGCCTCGGCCCGTTTGTCCTGCCGGCGGCCATTTTCGTTTTCCCCTTGAGCTACATCTTCGGCGACGTCCTGACCGAGGTGTACGGCTACCACATGGCGAGGAGAGTAATCTGGCTGGGGTTTCTCTGCAACGTGGTCTTCGTCTTCTTCGTGTGGGTGGGGCAAATTTTGCCTGTAGCGGTTGGAGTATGGGGAGATCAAGAACCTTATAAAGCCATATTAGGTAGAACGCCCCAAATTCTGGCCGCCTCGTTCCTGGGCTACCTAGCCGGTGAGTTCTCCAATTCCGCCATCCTGGCCAGGATGAAGATACTGACCAAAGGCCGCTGGCTGTGGAGTCGTACCATCGGCTCGACGATAATCGGTCAGGGGCTTGATACCTCCATATTCATCACCCTGGCCTTCATCGGCACGGGCGCTTCCGTACCCACGATGATACTGCACCACTGGTTCGCCAAGATAGTAATCGAGGCCGTATGCACGCCGGCCACCTACGCAATCGTCAGATGGCTGAAAAATAAAGAGGGCATCGACACTTACGATTACGAGACCAAGTATAATCCCTTCATAATATCGGAAAAGGGGCAAACGTAATGAAAGTTAAGATTCTCGGCGCGCACAACATAGAGTTGCAAGACACCCGGTGTATCAGCCTGTTAATCGACGATATCCTGGCGATAGACGCCGGCGCACTTACGTCCAGCCTGTCCTTAGCG
>CAYPYL010000189.1:0-2883 GCA_964414605.1 uncultured Dehalococcoidaceae bacterium | reverse complement strand
TCGTCAACGAGGTAGACGGCATCAACCGCGTCGTCTACGACATCACCTCCAAGCCTCCGTCCACGATTGAGTGGGAGTAAATAACAAGGGGACTGAATGACGCGAATTTTGTTATTTTTTCTCGCCACTTTATTATCAGCCTCCTTACTTTTTGCCGCCTGTAAATCGGCGGATTTTCTGTATACCAGAGACGGGAAAATCGAGTGCGGCGGCGACGGCGAGGCGATTATCCTCGTCGATAACCCCCGGGCCGCAGACCCCGCCTTCGCCGAACTGGCCGCCTTCATAAAAGCCGACCCCACCGATGCCAGGGAATATATTGAGGACGGCCCCAGCGCCTACGTATGCTCCGATTTCGCCGAAGAAGTCCATAACAACGCCGAGGCCGCCGGCATCCGGGCCGGCTGGGCGAGCATACGTTTCACCGGCACGAAGGTGGGACACGCCATCAACGCTTTCGAAACCACGGACAAAAGCCTGGTCTACATCGACTGCACCAACGGCCGCAGCCTGAAAGAGGACACCGAAGACGCGCCCAGCTGGGACACCGTCGCTTACATTAAAATCGGTAAGAGGTATGGTATACTGCACATCGAACAGGTAGAATCGGCACCTTACGACTACTACGCATTCCAGTATGGTTTCTATACGGACTGCGAGAAAGCCCGGCTGGAATACGAAGTGCTGCTGAATATATATAATGAAGAAGTCAATGACTACAACGGGGAAGTGGACGGCAAGGTATATACTATAGGCTCGGCGGAAGAAAAAAGAATTACCACCTGGAAAGAACGGCTAGAGCAGCAGGCAGAGTATCTAAACCAATTGGAAGAAAAACTGGGTAAATACTGGTACGAATCGGAATTTTCATCGCATATTGTTGAAGACATATACATACACTGGTAATGATGTGCTAAAATATAACGCACTCAAGAAGTACTACATTATGGAGGCGCGATACTGAAGATATTACTAGTCGGAAGCGGGGCCAGGGAACATGCCCTCGTGTGGAAACTGGCACAAAGCCCGAAAGTAGAGGAAATTTACGCAGCCCCCGGCAACGCGGGGACGGCCCGACTCGCTCATAACCTGGATATCAAGGCGGAAGAGATAGAACAACTGCTGAAAACCGCCAAAGATCTCAAGATAGACCTCACCGTCGTCGGCCCGGAAGCGCCCCTGGCAGCCGGCATCGCCGATAAATTCATCTCCAACGGCATGGCTATCTTCGGCCCCGGCCAGAAAGCCGCCGAAATAGAGTCCAGCAAGGTCTTCGCCAAGGACCTAATGCAGAGACACGGCATCCCCTGCGCTAAAAGCGCCAGCTTCTCCGATTATCAAAAAGCCAAGGCGTACGTCCAGGAACAGGAACCTCCCATCGTGCTCAAAGCTGACGGGCTGGCCGCCGGCAAGGGCGTCATCATCGCGGAGTCCGTCCCCGAGGCGCAGGAAGCCCTGACCAGAATCATGCAGGCTAAGACCTTCGGCGCGGCCGGTAAAAGGGTCGTCATCGAAGAACACCTCTTCGGCAGGGAGATGAGCTTTTTCTGCTTTACCGACGGCCGCAAAGTCGTCCCGACGGTGGCCGCCTGCGACTACAAGCGAATTTACGACGGCAATCACGGGCCCAATACCGGCGGCATGGGCAGCTACAGTCCGCCGCCCTTCTACAACGAGGCCCTGGGACACATCATCATCAAGACCATCATGGAACCGACCATCCTGGCCCTGGCGGATGAAGGACGGACTTACAAAAGCGTCCTCTACGGCGGCCTGATAATTACCAATAAAGTGCCTAAAGTGATAGAATTTAACGCACGCCTCGGCGACCCGGAGACGCAGGTAGTCCTGCCGCGGCTCAAGACGGACCTGGCGGACATTATGATGGCAACGGTCAATAATGAATTGGATAAAATCAACATCGAATGGGATGATGCTGCCTGCGTCGGTGTGGTCATGGCTTCCGGCGGGTACCCCGGTAAGTACCAGACGGGCTTTGAAATCAACGGCCTGGACGATGTCGATAAAGACATACTGGTATTCCATGCCGGGACGAGGATTAACCCAGAGGGGCAGATAATGACCAGCGGCGGGCGTATCCTCACCGTGGCCGCTATGGGCAAGGACCTGGCGGAGGCCAGGGAAAAGGTATACAGGAACATCACTCGCATCCACTTTGAGGGAAGTCATTACCGTAAAGACATCGCCGATATGACAGTATAAATTAACGAGGTAATTGATATGCCGCTTGTTGGAGTCGTAATGGGCTCAAAAGCAGATGCCGCTGTAATGCAGTCGACTCTGGATATACTGAACCACCTTGGCATAGACCACGAGGTCAACGTGATATCCGCCCACCGCACCCCAGAGAAGGCCAAGCAGTACGCGCAGTCCGCCCTGGAGCGGGGCATTGAGGTAATCATCGGGGCGGCGGGGATGGCGGCCCACCTGCCCGGTGTTCTCGCCAGCTGGACGACGCTACCGGTAATCGGCGTGCCGATATCCAGCGGCGAGCTGAACGGCGTCGATGCCCTTTACTCAATCGTACAGATGCCCGCCGGGATACCGGTGTCCTGTATGGCTATCGGCAGTCCCGGGGCTAAAAACGCCGCCTACCTGGCGGCGGAAATCCTGGGGCTGAAACATGAAAATATCAGGCAGGCCTACGATAAATACCGCAAAGAACTACAGGGAGAAAACAAATGATTGAGCGGTATTCCCGACCCGAAATGAAAAAGGTATGGTCGGACGAGAACAAGTACAATAAGTGGCTTGAAGTAGAGATAGCCGTCTGCGATGCCTGGGCCGAGCTCGGCGTAATACCCCGCAAGGTCATCCCCAAGATAAAACTCGCCAAGTGCAACCTGAAACGCATGGCGGAAA
>CAYPYL010000188.1:0-2883 GCA_964414605.1 uncultured Dehalococcoidaceae bacterium | reverse complement strand
TCTGGATGTACTTGGGGTTTTTGGGGTCGGGTTCCAGCTTGCGGCGCAGCCGCCCGACGAAGACGCGCAGGTACTCTTTTTCAGACGAGTATTCGTTGCCCCAGACGCTCTGGAGGAGCATGCTGTGGGTGAGTACCTTATCGGAGTTCACCGCCAGGTGCTGCAGCAGGGCGTATTCGGTGGGGGTGAGTGTAACCTCATTGCCGTTAACCGTAACGCGCCGCTTGGCGAAGTTGATTTCCATGCCGTCGCAGACAAAGTTGGCTTGTGCCGGCGCTACGGCGGGGTCGCCGCGGTGGCGGAAGGCTGTTTTGATTCTGGCCATCAGCTCGGCGATGCCGAACGGTTTGGTGAGATAGTCGTCAGCGCCCAGATCCAGGCACTTTACCTTGTCGTTTTCGTCGCCGCGGGCGCTTAGAATGATGATGGGCACGCTCGACCATTCCCTGACGCGGCGCACCACTTCCACACCGTCCACCTTAGGCATCATAAGGTCGAGTATTATCAGGTCGACGAAATCTCTCTGCACCGCCTCCAGCGATTCTGCTCCGTCGACAGCGGCGATCACCTGGTAGCCGCGCGCCTTGAGGTTCGTGCTTAGCAGCCTCAAGATGGCCGGGTCATCGTCTACAATTAGTATGTGTTTCTTATCCATAGTTGTTCCCCCTTTAGTCCACCAGCAGACTGAAACTGAACCTGGTGCCCTTGGCCGTTTCGTTTGACACCCAGATTTTTCCGCCGTGCGCCTCGACTATTCCCCGGCAGATGGCGAGCCCCAGTCCGGTTCCCTTTCTCCTTCCGGTCTTCTGACCGTTTCCCTGGAAAAAGCGTTCGAATATTTTATGGTGAAGCTCCGGAGGGATGCCGATGCCTTCGTCCGTCACGCTCAAGACCACTTCCTTGGCGCTGGCCTGGGCATCAATGGTGATGGTGCTATTTTCATCCGAGAACTTCACCGCGTTCTCCACGAGATTGGTAAGCACCTCGCCGACACGCACTTCGTCGATGGATACCGGCGGTATTTTATCAGGGATTTCGATGTACAGGCGGTGTTTGACCGTCAGGTTATCCAGCCTGTCCTTGATGGCGTAGATAACATCGGAGAGTTTATGGCGTTTCCTTTTAACTTCGAGGGCGTCGGCTTCCAGTCGGGACATCATCAGGAGGTCGTCCACCAGGCGTGTGAGCGTATCCGCGTCTTTATCTATGGATGAGAGGAAGTCGCGACGCGTCTGTTCGTCGAAAATCACGTCGGGCTGGAGGAGGCTGTTGGCGGAGCCCTTGATTACGGCCAGCGGGGTGCGCAGTTCGTGAGAGACGTTGGCCAGGAACTCGGTGCGCATGGAGTCGAGCTCACGGAGCGCCCTGGCGCTGGAGGCCTCTTCGTAGAGCTGGGCATTCCGCACGGCGATGGCTATCTCGCGGCCTATCCCCGTAAGCAGCTCGACGTTATTAGCGCTGAAATATTGCGGGAAGCTCGTGGCAGCTCCCAGCACGCCGATGCTCTCTCCCAGTATAGTAAGGGGAACTCCGGCAAAGGAACGGTAGCCGCCGGTGATAAGATAATCGAGGCCGGATTCCTCATCGGCGGCCAGTTCCTCGTCTATTTCCGGTTTGGCTTCCGTGAAGATGCGTCCGACGATACCGCTGTCCTTGACGAGTTCTTTAGGTATGGACTGCACTATTCTCTTGGATAAACCGTGGTGACCCTTCAGAACCAGATGGTCGTTTTCAGCGAGGTAGAGCAGATTTGCTTCCAGGCCGGTGAACCGGGTTACCGTGTCCAGGGCCGAATTTATAATTTGCTGAAGGTCAAGCGACCGCGATACGGCCTGTGAAACATTGAGCAGGGTATCCGTGATACGGTTGTGCCGCTCCAGTTCCTCCAACAATTGCCGGTTCTCCAGTACCAGCCGCTGCTTTTCCAGGCCACGGCTGATGACCGATAGCAAGTTCTCCGGGTCCAGCGGCTTCTCAAGGTAGGCAAAAGCCCCCCGGTTCAGCGATTCCACGGCATTACTTACCGAAGAGTGGCCAGTGAGCATAATGGCGATGATATCCGGGTGAATCTCCAGGATGCCGGAAAGCAGTTCGGTGCCGTTAGCGTCGGGGAGGCTGATATCCAAGATAGCGGCATTGTAGAAACGTTCTTTCAGCCGGGACATCGCTTCGCCGGCGGAAGAGGCGGTTTCCACCTCGTAATTTTTGTTATTCAGAATACGGCTGATAATATTCAGAAAATCAAGGTCGTCATCAACTACCAGCACGCTTTCCTTATTTGCTTTCATCGGTTCTCCCGGAACGGCGTTTCTTTTTGCTTATCTTCCTGACTATGTCGGCGGCTTCAGCCGGGTCGAAGGGCTTATACAGACAGGTAATGGCATCGGCTTCCTGAGCCTTGTCCAGGGCGTCTTTAACCTCGTTGCGGAACCCCGTCATCATAACGGTAAGTATGTCCGGGTTGATTTCTTTCAGACGCAGCAGTGTCTCCAGCCCGTCTATGTTCGGCAGCTTAACGTCGATAAAGGCCATCTGCAGTTCTTTATCTTGAGCGATTGTAACTGCTTCTTCGCCGCTGCCCGCCGTAATTACTTCGTGCCCCTGCTGTTTCAGGACCTTGGTCAGGGTATTGCATATATCGGCATCGTCATCGATGACGAGAATCGGCTGGTTTCCGGCTGCTTCGTTTATCAGCTCTATCAGCTTGTCTATTCTTATCGGCTTCTGGATTATTCTGCGTACGCCCTCTTTTTTAGCCGTCTGAATCAGGTCCTCGTCGGAGTAGGCCGTCATCAAGATTATGGGGGCTTCAGGCCGGCTCTCTTTTATCTTGCGCGAAGCTTCAACGCCGTTCATTTCCGGCATGACGATATCCATCAGCGT
>CAYPYL010000187.1:0-2904 GCA_964414605.1 uncultured Dehalococcoidaceae bacterium | reverse complement strand
TCGCTGTTGATTTCATCGGTGATCACCACGTCAACCGGCAGTATCAGCCTTACGCCGCACGACTCGGCCTCTTTAATCAACTCCGCCGCCGTATCTACCCACTCCGCCTCAATCAGCGAAGTCCCAACCTCGTAAGATTTGGCTTTCAGGAACGTCGTCGCCATGCTCCCGCCGATTAACAGGCAGTCTACCTTCTTCATGATATTTTTCAGCATCCCCACCTTATCGCTTACCTTGGCGCCGCCGAAAACCGATACGAACGGATGAACGGGATGCTCCAGGAGACCGCCGAGAGTGTTGATTTCCTTTTCCAGCAGCAGTCCCGCCACCGCCGGCAGGTACTGGGCTATTCCGGCTATCGAGGCATGGGCACGGTGGGAGGTGCCGAAGGCATCGTTAACGAAGACATCACCCAGGCGTGCCAGGGCTTTAGCAAATTCGGGCCTGTCTGTCTCTTCGTCGGAATGAAACCGGAGGTTCTCCAGCAGCAGGACATCGCCGGCCTGTAAAGTCTCCACGGATTTTTCAACTTCCGGTCCGATACAGTTGACGGCAACGCCGACCTGATGCCCCAGAATCTGGGAAAGCCGCTGGGCTACCGGAGTCAACCGCAGGGAGTCGACCACCTTACCTTTGGGCCGGCCCAGATGGGAAATCAGGATAACCCTGGCGTTACGTTCGGTAAGATACTTAATCGTCGGCAGTGCTGCCCGGATACGGTTATCATCAACGATGTTCCCCGTTCTGACATCGATAGGTACATTAAAGTCAACCCGGACCAGGACCCTCTTACCGGTAACCTCGATGTCCCTGACGGTCATCTTATTCATGCATCGCTCCTGAATATATAGTTAAAAAGAAAATCAGGCGTCGATTCGGACACCTGATATGTCATTGGTCTGCCTGCATGTACATAATCCGGTACACGCAATCGCCGGACGATAAACGAACCCGGGAATCAGTTTCAGCTGCACTCCCCTGCCCTTTTCAGGAAATATTGACTATCACTCATCTCTAAGTCTTCCCGGCCTTCCCTCTAGCCTTTCGAGTTAAGTCCGCCACGGAATCCGTCAACAGCTTCAGCGCTTGTTTCTCTATGCCTCTGGCATCCAGACCGTACTTGGAGCGTAATATCGCCTGGGTGCCGTGTTCGACGAACTCGTCGGGAATACCGATATTTTTTACCTGTACATTACACTGGCCGGACTCCTGCAGCAGCCTGTTAACACTGCTGCCGAAGCCGCCGGTCAGTACATTCTCTTCCACGGTGATGATACGGCCGATGCGACCCGACAGTTCGTTAATGAGCAAAGTATCCAGCGGCTTGGCGAAGCGGGCATCCACCACCTCGGTTTCAAAACCCCTCGCCGCCAGTTTATCGGCCGCATCCATCGACGGCCCCACCGAAGCCCCGAGGGCGAAGATAGCCACATCTTCTCCGTACCGGAGCACCTCGCCGGTGCCAACGGGGATTTCATGCAGTTTTTCATCCAGTTTCACGCCCAGTCCGGCATTGCGGGGGTAACGCACCGCCATGGGTCGCCCCGCTTTTATCGCGGTATATAACAGGTGCTGAAGCTCGTTTTCATCCCTGGGAGACGCCACAATGAGGTCTGGAATCAAGGTGAGGTAGGATATATCGAAAGTGCCCTGGTGCGTCTTGCCGTCATCGCCGACGATTCCTCCCCGGTCGATGGCAAAGACAACCGGCAGGTTCTGAAGGCAGACATCATGGATTATCTGGTCGAAGGCGCGCTGTAGGAATGTCGAATATATCGCCACCACCGGTATAAAGCCCTGCGTTGCCATACCGGCGGCAAAAGTAACGGCATGCTGCTCGCAGATGCCCACGTCAAAGACACGCTCCGGGAATTCAGCCTCAACGACATTCAGGCAGTTTCCTTCGGGCATAGCCGGCGTAACAATTACCAGCCTGGGTTCTTCGCGGACCAACCGCAGCATGGTCTGGGCGAAGACCTCGCTGTAGGTCGGCACCTCCTTCTTGCCACCGCCCTTAGCGGGAACGCCGTGGAAATAAACGGCATTGCTCTCGGCGGGACTGTAGCCTTTGCCTTTCGTGGTCACCACGTGTACCAGGGTAGGCTTGCTGGCAGAGTCCCTTACCTGGGAAAGAACGGTATTAAGGTCATGGATATTATGCCCGTCAATCGGCCCGATATAGGTAAAGCCCAGTTCCTCCCAGATAGGCGTCGGCATGAAAAGCTCCTTGAACCTGTCTTCCAGCTTTTGGCCCAGCTGCCACAGGTCTTCGCCTCTGGGAAGAGCAGTAATAATTTTTTTGCCCCTTGTCTTGGCCTTGCGTAAACGCTGGTCGAACCGTACGCGGCTCAATAATTTAGCCAAGGCACCCACGGTGGGAGAAATGGACATGCCGTTATCATTAAGGATTACAATCAGCCTAGAGCCCAGATGCCCGGCCTGGTTTAGCGCTTCAAAGGCCATCCCCGCCGTAATAGCGCCATCACCGATAATCGCCACGACATGATAATCGTCGCCGGCAAGGTCACGGGCGACAACCATCCCCAGTGCAGCCGAAATCGAAGTGCTGGCATGGCCGGCGCCAAAGGGATCATGCTCGCTTTCGTCACGGCAGGTGAAACCGGACAACCCGCCGTATTGTCGCAGGGAATTGAACTCTTGCCGGCGTCCCGTAAGCAGCTTGTGCACGTAGCTCTGGTGGCCGACGTCCCAGATAATCTTATCCCTGGGACTGTCAAAGACGCGGTGGAGGGCGATGGTAAGCTCGACGACGCCGAGGTTGGACGCCAGATGCCCGCCGGTATTGGTTACCGTGGTAATGACTTCATGCCGGAGTTCGGCAGCCAGTTCTTCCAGCTCCGTCAGCGATAATCCTTTCAGGTCAGCGGGACTATCGATTTTATC
>CAYPYL010000186.1:0-2920 GCA_964414605.1 uncultured Dehalococcoidaceae bacterium | reverse complement strand
TCGTCCGCGGTGTGGTGTTTATCATGGGTATAGTCCCGTATATTATACAGGTTGATATTCACCAGCCCGTTATCGATAGCCCGCTGGAAAATGCCGTAGCCAAACGGCGCTTCGAACAGGTGTGGAAATAGAGTAAGAATATCAATACGCATCGCCCCGATCTACCCCGGCATACTTATCGTATGCTCCGTCACCTCTCCCTTAATGATTTCCACGGCATGAGGAATAGCCGGCAATATTACCTCCAGGCATTCCTGTACCGCCTTGGGACTGCCCGGCAGGTTGATGATAAGGCACTGCCCGCGCAGGCCGGAGACGGCCCGACTCAACACCGCCATCGGCGTTTTCTCCAGGGACTTAGCCCGCATCGCCTCGGCAAAACCGGGAACGTTCCTATCGATAACCTGCAGCGTCGCTTCCGGCGTAACGTCCCGACGCGCCAGACCGGTGCCGCCGGTGGACAGGATAACATCCACCCCGCCCCCATCAGCCCACTCGGTGAGCTTACCGGCTATTACATCCCGTTCATCGGGGACGACTTCATATTTAACAATGGTACTCCCTATCTGCGAGAGGGCTTGGCGTATCACCTCGCCGCTTTTGTCCTCGCGCTGTCCCCGGGAACCCTTATCACTGATAGTTAGTATAGCAACATTCAACATGATCGCTTCTCACAAAACAAGATATATTCTACCATAATTGACACTCACGATGAAAGTACCCGTATAAGAATATATTCCCCACCGTTCACCACCTTACTAAAAAGTCCCCTCACGGACGCCATAACAGCTGAAATCGATTAAATATGTCACGAGTTTGTCACAATTTTTAAAAATTCCCTGGAAAAGACTTGACAAATATGGGGTAGTGTGTTATAAAATGGTGAAATATGGTGAGTAGTGGTAAATAGTGGTAAATATTTGAGGCTATGTTCTACGGCGAGTTTGATTATAAAATAGACGAAAAAGGCAGGGTGCCCCTCCCGCCCAAGTTCCGCAGCGCACTCAAAGATGGGGTAGTGCTATCGCCCGGAGCGGAAAAATGCATCACTGTTTACACCGTGCCCGAATGGAGAAAGCTCTCCACCACGCTTACCAACAGCCCCATATCACGGAGCAAAATGAGGAAATTAAGCCGTGCCCTTTTCGCCACTGCTTTTAGCACCAAGATAGACGGACAGGGGCGCGTTGCCATTCCGGCGCCGTTACGCGAGCACGCCGAGATTGTGGACGAAGTAACCATCGTCGGTGCTAATACCTACCTGGAGATATGGAATAATATACATTGGGAGGAAGAGAAGGAAGTCAGTCAGGAGCAGGCCTGGCAGATTATAGAAAGCCTGGAGAATAGCTAATGATAAAACATTGGTCAGCCTCCAGTCATACTCCGGTTCTTCTCTCAGAGGCACTAAGGTCACTGGCCGTCCAGCCGGGTGGCCGTTATGTAGATTGCACGCTGGGCAGCGCCGGACACGCCACCGCCATCCTGGACCACAGTTCTCCCGGCGGGCAGCTGCTCGGCATCGATGCCGACCCCAAAGCCATTCAAGTAGCCAGAGAAAGGCTCTTGCATTATAAAGACTCCACTTTGCTGGTAAACGATAACTTCGTTAATTTACAGTCTATCTGCATTAAATATGATTTTTTCCCCGTCCACGGGATAATCTTCGACCTGGGTCTTTCCTCGCTCCAGCTTAACGGGAACGGCCGCGGGTTCAGTTTCCAGCACGATGCCCCGCTGGATATGCGGTTCAATCCCAGCCAGAAGATAACCGCCGCCGATATCGTTAATACCACCTCGGAAGAGAGGTTGGCCCATCTTATCAAGACCTACGGCGAGGAAGGCCACAGCCGCCGAATCGCCCGGTGCATTGTTCAGGAACGACCGGTAAAGTCCACGCGCCAGCTGGCTCTGCTGATAGAGAAGGCAGTCGGCCGGAGGGGCAAGATACACCCGGCCACCAAGACTTTCCAGGCGCTGCGTATCGCCGTTAACCATGAACTGGAGCACCTGGAATCGGCCTTGAGACAGGCCGTCGACCTCCTCGGCTACGAGGGCAGGCTGGTCGTTATTGCCTATCACTCGCTGGAAGACCGTATCGTCAAGCAGTTCATGCAAAGAGAAGCCCGGAGCTGCATCTGCCCTCCGGGAACCCCCGTCTGCACCTGCGGCCATACGCCGCGTTTAAGATTAATTAATAAGAAGGTAATCACCCCCACCACGCCGGAGGTCCAGATCAACCCGCGCAGTCGGAGCGCCAAATTAAGAGCGGCCGAGCGTATTGTCATCCAGGGTGATTGCTATGCCACCCCGGAAGACCATGCCTTTATCACTATCGCTAAATCCAGAGGCTGGCGAAGACCGGCCCTATTAGAAAAAATCAGAATGGCACATCTTGCAGCCTAATACAAGGTATAGCTCGAAAAGGAGGTCACCTATGTAATAACTGGGTGCTCTTGGAGAAATAAAAATCCAGTTAATCAAGGAGGGCAGATGAAAAGACGAAATGTTGTAGCTTCTATCGATGTTGGCACCACCAAGATATGTACCATCATGGCTGATGTCAGCGATGGCGGTATCCCGCGTGTTGTTGGTGTCGGTATTTCACCATCCAAGGGACTTCACAAGGGCCTGGTGGTCAATATCAATGAAGCCAGAGAGTCAATTCGTGATTCAGTAAGAAAGGCGGAACAGGCCAGCGACTGTAAAGTGGAATCGGCCTATGTCGGCGTTACCGGTCGCCACGTGACGTCCATGAACAACCGCGGCGTGGTTGCCATTACCCGTAACGACCGTGTCGTACGTCCCGACGACCTGAAACGTGTCCTCAATGCTGCTCAGAGTGTTAAGACCGCCGGCGACAGGAGGCTGCTTCACGTAATTCCCCGCGCCTATGCCGTCGATGGCCAGCCGGGTGTTA
>CAYPYL010000185.1:0-2927 GCA_964414605.1 uncultured Dehalococcoidaceae bacterium | reverse complement strand
TCCATAGAGATACTGACCGACCCCGGACTGCTGTGCTTTAATAAAAACGCCGCCGATATGTTTCAGAGTCACGGGGCTGAAGTGACGGCTGTTACCGACAGCGATACGCCCTGCTGGCATTTGAAGATTCCCGAGAAGCTGGTAGCGGATGCCATCGACAGCGCACCCAAGATGGTTACGCTGGGTGCCAGGAACCCGGATAACGCCCTCGTCATGAAGGGTGACGAGGCGAGGGTATTTTTCATCACCGGCTCGGAAACAAACACCTGGCTGGACGTTGATTTCCCGACCTACGTCAGCAAGTCCGACCCTTCTAAAGAAATCAAGGTTCCGGAATTCACACCGCGACGCGGTATGGTGGCCGATTTGTGCGATTCCGCTCATGTCTGCGAGCACCTGGAAACGGTCGACGGCTATATACGGACGGTCAACATCCAGGATAAAGATATCACCAAAGATAACAAGGACGTTAATAAGTTCTTCGCCTGCCTGAACAACACCACCAAGCATATCATGTCCGGCCTCACCAGCCTGAGCCAACTGGACAACGTGGTAAAAATGGCGGAGATAACGGCGGGTGGACCGGATAAACTCAAGGAGAACCCCCTGATATCTTTCATTACCTGCCTGGTGAAGAGTCCGCTGCAGTTCGTCGACGACACCACCGAGACCTTCATGGAGGTCTGCAAAAGGGGTCTGCCCATCGTGGTTTCATCGTCGCCGCAGGCCGGGACGTCCGCACCTATCAAAGAGGCTGGTATCATGGCTCAAATCAACGCCGAGGTGCTGGCGGGGATAACGCTGGGTCAGCTCGTTAACCGGGGGACGCCGGTACTCTACGGCAGCGTGCCGGTACTGGCTAGGATGGACACGCTGGGCGATTCCTACGGCTCTGTAGAGACCAGCCAGTACCACGTGGACTGCACCCAGATGGCGCGATTTTACAACTTACCGAACTACTCCACCTCCGGCGTGTGCGATACCAAGATACCCGGACAGCAGTCGTCGGTAGAACGGCTTTTCTCCGATATCGTGGTGGCGCTGAGTGGTCCGCAGTTCCTGCACTGCGCCTTCGGCCTGCTGGACTGCAACTCCGTGTTCTGCCTGCTCCAGGCCGTCCTGGACGACGCGCATTTCCAGATGATTAAGTTCTTCCTGAAATCGCCGCGTATTAACGAACAGGAGCTTGAAACCGTCAAGAAACAGATAAGGGACGTGGTGGTGACGCCGCAGAAGATGTTCATCAATTATATCCGTCCCGTCATGCGTAGCGGCGAAATTTCACCGCCATACCCGTTCGAGGGGGACGGCGATAGCGACAGCGTTTTCGCTTTAGCCAACGAGCGACTTCAGGAACTCCGGGCCAAACCCGTGGAACATATCGACCCGGCTACCACCGCCAGGATATTCCGCGAGATACCCGGCCTGCTGCCCGAACTCAACGTATATAAAGGAGAAAAATAGCCATGAGCGAAGATATTCTTGCGCAGTTGAAGGAGAACGTGATACAGGGCAGAAAGACCCGTGACGATATGGGAATCGACGAATCGCTAACCGGGACGTCGGGCGTGCTGGAGCTTACGGAGTCGGCCCTGTCCGGTGGTGTTTCTCCAGAGTTAATCATCATCGGAGCACTCACTCCGGGAATGGGAATAGTCGGTGAAAAATTTTCCACCAAGGAGTACTTCATCCCGGATATGCTGGCTTCCGCCGACGCGGTCGGTGCGGCTATGGACATACTGAAACCATATCTTGAGGAATCGAAAGTGGAAACTAAAGGTAAATTCGTCATCGCCACGGTAAAAGGTGATATCCACGACATCGGCAAGAACATCGTGGCTATTCTGCTTAAAGGCGCCGGATATCAGGTCAACGACATCGGTATCGACGTGCCGGAGGACAAAATAATCGACGTAATCAAGGAGGAAAAGCCGGATTACCTCGGACTCTCCGCCCTGCTGACCACCACCATGACGGAAATGGCGGTCGTCATCAAGGCGCTTGAGGATAACGACCTCAGGGACAAGGTAAAAGTCCTTATCGGGGGAGCGGCCGTCTCCGATGAATACGCTAAAGAAATCGGCGCCGACGCTTTCTGCGCGGACGGCTTTCAGGCTATCAAGGTGCTGGAAGAATTTGAAGCTGCCTGAGAATACTTTAGACAGGAGTTTGATTTTAAGAAGGGAGTTAATATTATGGCAGGAATTGCGGGAATACTGGGAAATGATAACGGAGAACTCAAGCAGATACTGGGGAAAATCAGCTACCGCGGCCCGGATGAAACCTGGGAAAACAAACAAAGTCCGGTACACCTGGGCTGCCTGGAGCTGAACGTTGGCGGGACCTGCAAGGATGGCGCCCACCACGCTTACGACGGAGAGGTGGCGGCTATAATCGACGGGCGTATCTATAATTCCGAAAAGGAGAATATGACCGATGCCGAGGCGGTAATCGCCCTGTACAAGAAATACGGTATACGGTTCGCCGGGAAACTGAACGGCGATTTTGCCTGCGCCATATCCGATGGAGGGCAGTTGATATTAGCCCGCGACTGGGCGGGTATTAAACCCCTCTACTACGGCCACAGTGACGGTAAACTGTGCTTCGCCTCCGAGGCGAAGGCGCTGGTAGGCATCGTCGACGATGTGAAGGAGTTCCCCCCGGGGTATGTTTACTCGCGTGAACAGGGTTTTCAGAAATATCCATCTCAAGCTGTTGAAACACCGGAGTTTGAAGATTACGAACAGGGTAAAAAGGTAATACGTGAGCTGCTTATAAAAGCCACCGAGAAGCGTTTGAAAGACAACGCCGTGGGCGGGGTGCTGCTCAGCGGCGGCCTGGATAGTAGCCTGATAGCCTACATGGCCCATGAAATCAAACCGGATATTGAATGCTTTACCGTCAGCATGGAGGAAGGCCAGGACCTG
>CAYPYL010000184.1:0-2940 GCA_964414605.1 uncultured Dehalococcoidaceae bacterium | reverse complement strand
GCATTCCGTAGCCGCAACCCATTTCCAGGACTCTGCCTCCATGTTCCCTGGCACGGTCGATGATGAAGTTTATGCGGGGCATCCAGTGTATCTTGACGAATTCGGGGTCTCTCCAGACGTTGTTGTAGAACCAGTTGACCTTTTTCAGCCGTCTCAGGTCGGGAATAAAACCGTGCTTAATCCTTTCCTCGGTCTGTGTATCGAATGACTGCTTTTCAAGCTGGATTAGCTTATCGTAATCCATATCATAATCTTACTACGTAAACACCTGTTGGGCAAATAATAGAATCGTTATTAGGTTGTTAAAACGGTATTACCGGGCTTATCATACCCAGGCCCCGCCGTTGACGCTTAACGTTTGTGCCGTCATGTAGGCGGACTCATCAGACGCGAGGAATATAGCGGCGCCCACCATCTCTTCATAGCGGGCGAACCTTTTTATCAGCATCAATGATAGAGCTGTTTCTTTAACATCGGGCGACATTGTCTTCTCGGTGAATTCCCCGGCGATAACCCCCGGCGAGAGGGCATTGACGCATATGTTACGCGGCCCGAGGAATCTTGCCAGGTTGTGTGTCAGTGCCATCACCCCGGCCTTGGCGGCGGCGTAGGAGGGCGTCCGGGGGCCGCCGTATTCCCCGGAGAGAGAAGCGATATTGATAATGTGGCCGTAGTCCGTAATATAGGGCAATACCTCCTGGCAGCAGCGGAAAACGCCGGTAAGGTCAACGTCGATGACCTCGTTCCACTCTTCGTCCGTCTGCTTATCGAAATCGGCGGTGCGGTTAACGCCGGCGTTGTTTACCAGGACGTTTATATGCCCGAGTTTATCAGCCACTTTTTTAAATGCCTGGCGGATGCTCTGGCGGTCGCGTACGTCCAGTTGTACCACCAGCCCGGCTTTTATTTCCTGCGCCACCTTTTCCGCCTTTTCTTTTTGCGCCACGTAAGTCACGACGACCTTGGCTCCTTCTTTGGCGAATCCGCGCGCGATAGCCTCGCCGATACCCCGGCTGGAGCCTGTGACGACACAGACCTTATCTTTTAGTCGCATCATCTTCACCCCCTAGTCCAGAGACTCATATTCCTTCCTGGCGTCTGCTGGTAACGTCTGCCAGCTATTCAGGAACTCTTTTTCGCCCAGCTGGAATATGGGGTTCTTATAGACCATTTGCCAACATGCTGGGGGCACCGTGATGACGTCGGAGCCGGCCATAACCGCTTCCAGCAGGTAGTTTGGATTCCTTATTGAGGCGGAAAGGAGTTTGGTGGGGCTGTCCATTTCGTCTATCGACTGGCGTAGCTGCCAGATAGCCTCCTTGTTGTCCAGCCCGAACTCCTCCACCCTGCCGATAAACAGGCTGACATAATCCACCCCGAGCTGGATAAAGGGAATAGCCTGGGATGGGTGGAAGACCAGGGTGACGTTCATCTTGATGTCTGCTTTCTTTAGCTCCTGGGCCGCCGTCAGACCGGCAACAGAAGCCGGGACCTTGATGACCACATTGGGAGCCAGCTTGTTCAGTTTAATGGCGTGCTTCACCATGTCCTTCGGCTCGGTATAAGTAACCTCGACGCTTATCGGCCCCTTAACGATTGCCGCTATTTGTTTTATCTGGGCAATGGGGTCGCCGCCTTCCTTGGAGAGCAGGGCAGGATTGGTGGTCACCCCGTTCACGAGTCCCAGATTCAGGTAGTACTTGATATCTACGATTGAAGCTGTATCCAGAAAAAATTCCATAGACACTCTCCTTATATAATTATTTTATAAAACCGGATTCATGACCGGCGAATCCCGAATTTTTCATAGTATTTTATCAGTGTTTCGTTCATCGAGAAGATGCTCGTGATAAAAAGCGTCTTGCCGTAGAAGCTTACCGGCTCTTGTATGCTATCATAATATCTTTTGAATATTTTTTTCAAAAATTGCCGTACATAAGGAATTCGTTTTACAACTGCGTACCCTTTGTTGAATATCGCCGTAAGTGTCCTCCTTGATTTTTCCGACGTGCTTGGCTTGCCTGTGGCTAATAGCGAATTAACAAAAGAGCTCAGGCTCCTTCGTTCAAAGAACCAGGCTATCTCGGGAGTCAGATTATCTGTCAGGCTTTTTCTCATGATGTCGGCTATTTTCTTATCCTGTATCAGTTGAACGTTCTCCAGCTCTGTATCGCTTATTTCAAGGGGAATGGGGACATCTTTAACTTCCGCAGGCTGGGTATCCTTGCATAACGCCTTGGCAAGATTCTTGTTATTACGTAAGTCATCCGGCAGCGTCTGAATAACGCTTAGAGACTTTTCGAGGATTGGTGGGGAGAGTGATGGGCGGATGGTCTGGTGCAAGTAGCGGTAAATCGAAATTAACGTTGATTCCCGGTGTTTCCAGTAAATAACTTCTCTGACTTTATTCCAGGAGCCGGCATCCCCGTAGCCATCCGTAGCCAGGTTATATTCCTCATCAAGTCTCTCTTTAATATATTCCCGGTTTTCGGGATTAACCTCGATACACTTCGTCACCAGACTCCATTCTAGGCTGGGGAAGAGGACGGCTTTCATAGCATCTTCCATGGACTCGCAATTGGGCACCCATCCCCATACTCTATCTCCCCACACCAGTGTATCATACTGTCTAAGATACTGTGTATGGTGGAGGGGATTTTGTAGGGCAACCGGTATCATGTTCTGTTCTCCGCCGGTTGCCAGAATAGCAAAATCCACTTCAGATAGGAAGTTGTCATAGTTGGTGTGTAAAAATGTATGATTGGTCTTCAGCTTCTCAGTCACATTCTTGGTAGCGAGATATTCACTTAAAGGGTGCATGGTGAGTCTGGGGATGGATACGAAGTGAAATGTATCAAGCTCAATTCCGTTGGCACGGGCCAGGTAAAGGAGGATTCTGGAATCGAGCCCGCCGGATAAGGCCAGGGTCATTTTCCCCGT
>CAYPYL010000183.1:0-2952 GCA_964414605.1 uncultured Dehalococcoidaceae bacterium | reverse complement strand
CAATCGGTGTTGCTGTCATCGTCTGTGCGGAAGGTTCTGCGCATGCTCCTGATACCAAAACCAGTAAAGAAAATGCCATAAATACTATATATAACTTCGGCTTAAACATTTTAATCCTTTCTGTAAGTTAGTTCGTACTCGATTATATATTAAAGTTCCGCTGCTAGGCTAGCTTTATATACAGGAAATTGACTTCGTACTAAACCGGAGACTGGAATCCGATGGTATCTTTATCTGATTTACTTTAGTATATAATATCAACTATAATATTCTCACGAAACGTGATAGTCAACGTAATGATTGCGTGACCCTCTCCCGTTTAACCGGCGAACCGACGCTGGAATTACCGGAGGGATTGGTTAGGAGAGAGCTGATTATATCCTTTCATATCGTGTCTGATAGTTAAGACCTGGTTATCTGACGAATAATTAAGCTCTGAAGTTAAAAGCAAACGGTATTAAGTATTTATAGGCATGACCGACAAACATCCTGTTTTTCATATAATGGTGACTTCAACCAAAGCCGGGCTATGTTTCACCGCCGGATTGGCGCTTAAGCGCAGGTACAGAGAAGGCAGTCGCTGAAAATCAAATTATAAAATAAAAGGAGTTGCATAGTGAGTGAAAACGGTATTTTTGTAGAATTAGCCAAGAAGATAAATGCTCCGGCGTCCAGGCGTTTTCTCAATATTCTCGAGGAAATGTTTACCCCTTTAGAAGCCAGGTTATGCCTCGAGTTGTATATACCGGCGACCTGCCAGGAACTGGCAGGCATAATTGGAGAAGACGAGGAAAGCCTTGCTAAAACGCTCGGGAGCCTGGTAGATAGGGGGATACTCACCAGAGGCAAGACACAGTATGCCTTTCACACGACCCTCCTGGGTTTTCACCATGACATTGCCGATACGGGTGTGCACACCGGGCCGCACGCGATGTCTCAAAAGGTCAAAGACCTGTGGGGTGACTTCTTTTACAACGAGTGGTCGGTCGACTGGGTAAAAATGGCCAGTGGGAGGAAAGAGGCCGGAGGCCGCGGCATCATGATAACGCCGGCTATCGGCGCCCTTGAGCTAAGCCCGAACATCACCCCGGACCAGATCCTGCCGCAGGAGGACTGGAAAATGCAGATCCATCTCGCTAAAAAGAGAATCGTTGCTCCCTGCGGCTGCCGGGTACTCTGGGGGAAATGCGACCACCCGCTGATGACCTGTTTTGCCGTTTTTGACAATTCCAGGGGAGAATACTATCTCAACCAGCCGGGCCGTTTGCTGAAAGAAATCTCCGAAGAGGAGACCCTGGAAATTGTGCGTGCCAACGAGGAAGCCGGGCTAATTCACTGGGGGGTCTGCTATTGCTGTCCGGATGCCTGTGAAATGCTCTATTCTTAT
Source organism: uncultured Dehalococcoidaceae bacterium (assembly GCA_964414605.1). Classification (GTDB taxonomy): domain Bacteria; phylum Chloroflexota; class Dehalococcoidia; order Dehalococcoidales; family RBG-16-60-22; genus JAFGPF01. The sequence continues at coordinate 1,565 of CAYPYL010000183.1, read as the reverse complement.
ACCAAAGCCGACCGGCTCGACCTGGTGGATTATAATAGATTCCTGGCCGTGGTGGATGAGGAAAAGTGCGTCGGCTGTCAGGTATGTGTCGAAAAATGCCCGTTTAATGCCATCGAGATGCGAAAGGTCGATGGCTCCAAGAAACTTATGGCGACCATCGATGCCGAGAAATGCAAGGGGTGTGGCCTCTGTATCATCGGGTGTAAGCCGAAGGCGTTGAGATATGAAATAGTGAGGCCGCCGGAGTACATCACGTCCCGGGGGAAATTTAAACTCCCGACCCCACAGCCCACCAATTCCGGCCGGCGTATTTCCGTTAATACTATTATCGGCCCTTACGGCGGTTATTACGAGCTGGAATAAATGTTACCCCGCATAATCGCGTCGGGCTTGGCTAGCGGTGCCCCCACTGCGGCGTATTTCCTATGGTGAAGCAGAGCACGGGTTTCTTGATGTTGTGGAACTCGAGCGGGCAGTGGGGCAGTCCGTCAGGGACAAAGATAAGCGAGCTCTGCTTGATGGCGTGTTTCTCTTCACCGAGCACAATCGATACGTCGCCGCCCACGGTGCGGGGGTCGTCCCGGCCGTTGGCACCGATGATACCTATCATCTCGTCGAAATCATGAGTGTGGGGTTTCGGCGACATCGTCATGTCACCGCTCCATATCCAGACGAAATCGACATAGAAGCCGCCCGGCGAGGCTTTATCGTCCAGCGAGACTACTTGCGTCGCTTTGACGGGCGGCGGTTCCGGGGGCATATCCGGCGGCGGCCCGGAACTGTGGGGTCTGGGCTCGGTAAGGATATAACGACCATACCTCGTCCCGGAGGCATCCGGCTCCGGCGGCACGAAGGGGGGCGTCTTCGAGGGAGCCGACCCCGTCGGCTTTCCGGCTTCCGATGTGCGCCCGTAGTGACTGATGGGCGCGAGGGTGAAAAAGAACACCGGGCGGTTGACCTCGCGGAAGGTAAGCGGACAGTGCTTCATACCCGCCGGAACGTGCACCAGGCAGCTCTTGGTGAGGAAGTGGGTCTCGTCTCCGAGGGCGATTTCCATCCTGGCATCGAGTTCGTGCGGATTATCCGGATCGGTGCTGATAAACCCGATGACCTCGTCGAAATCGTGGACGTGCGGCTCTTCCGTCGTTCCGGATGTTGTTACCCCGCCCCACAGCCAGACGCACTCCATGTAAAAGGTAGCCCCTTTTACCTTGGTATCATCCATCCAGAGCAAACGCAGCAGTTCGATGGTTGACTCCACCTGATGGCTTTTCATCATCTCCTGGGTTTGCGCAATTTCCTCCGCGGTGTATTCCCTGGTATCGGTTACAATGTTCCCGGCGTAGCGTAAATTGGCCATAGTCTGCTCCTTTCGTCACTATATCCCCGTCCCCGAGCAATGTACTGCCGCTATGATACTGTTTTTCGCGGAGTCGGGTCAATGCATCAGGTTTCTTTCGGCCATCGCCGGTTGCCCGGGGAGCGATATTACAATCCATGCCCGCAAATGTAGTATGATTTATGGTGGCAGTTCAGATTAGCGAAGGAGAATACTAGATGGCAGG
>CAYPYL010000182.1:0-2953 GCA_964414605.1 uncultured Dehalococcoidaceae bacterium | reverse complement strand
GAGATGCTGACGCCGATAAATATCGACTGCGGATTGCAGATGGCCAATGCCTCCGGGATACCCATCGTGTTCTTTGCGCTTCACAAGGGGGACGATACATTCATGTCGGAAAAACAATATGAGAAGTTCTACTGGCCGACATTCAGGAAGGTTATTATGGGATTAATCGAAGAAGGAATCGTGCCGCTCCTGTTCGCCGAGGGGAAATACAATAACCGACTTGATATAGTCAGCGACCTGCCGAAAGGGAAGGTAATCTGGTACTTCGACCAGACGGATATGTTCAGGGCGAAGGAGGTGCTGGGGCATGTCGCCTGTCTGGCCGGCAACATACCCACTTCACTGCTTAGCACGGGTACGCCGCAGGCGGTTAAGGAATGTTGCCGTAAGCTCATTGAGGTCTGCGGTAAAGGCGGTGGCTATATACTGGCCGGAGGAGCCAGCATCGATAAAGGGAACCCGGACAATCTTCATGCCATCACGGAGGCCGTCGAAGAATACGGCGTTTATTAACGGGTTGAAGCTTCCCCGGCGCTAAGGTACATGAGAATCGCGCCGCAGGCCGCCACGTTTAGGGATTCAGCCTTTCCCCGCGCTGTGGGTATTCCAAGACGATAATCCGCTTCCGCCAGCAGCGCTCCGGAGAGCCCCGCGCCCTCGTTACCGAGCGCCAGCAGGAGTTTTTCCTGCTTCAGGACGTGCGGTTCGTCCTTTCCGTTAAGCTCGGCGGCTACTAGGATGTATCCTTCCCGCCGGAGCGACCGTACCAGGTCAAGGTATTGCCCCGTCCTCCTTAACCATAGCGACAGCACCGTACCCGCCGTCGATTGCAGGCACTTGGGCGAAAGTGGGTCGGCGCATTTCCCGGCTAAAATCACCCCGGAATAATCGAAAGCCGCCGCCGTGCGGATTAGAGTGCCCGCGTTGCCGGGGTCCTGGATATCTTCCAGAAGGAGGATTTTCCCGCCGGGGTCTGGCGGCAGGCTGGCCGAGTAGATGCCCTCCGGTATGCGTACCACGGCCATGATACCCTGCGGGGTCCTGGCGCTGCTCACGTAGCGGAACTGGCTTTCGGTGAGTCGGCGCACGGGGTAGCGGTAGGATGAAGGCGGCTCGTCGATGGCTAAAATCTCGGTTATGGCATTGGGATGAGCGTCCATTATCTGCCGGATGGCTCTATCTCCTTCTATGGAGAACGACCCGGCTTCGAGACGTCCCCTTTTCGTTGCCAGTTCCCGGTACCATTTAAGCGGCTTTAACGGAGCGGTCATGCTGTCTTCACCTTTTCCTGCGTGCGAATAGTATCATAATGAAACCGGCGGCGATGATGATAAGTGCCCAGAGATAGCTCTGTAAGACCAGACGGAACAGGCCTGCGGCGGCAGCCAGCCCCGCAATACCGGCAATAACCAGGACGATACCCGTCCTGTTCAGCAGCCTCCGGGGTCGGGATTTAGCGGCGGCATCTTTGGCCGGTACTCCACCTGTTCCGCCGCGGCCCGCGCGGACAATACGCGCTATCACCGCCACGGAAATAACGACGATTATGATGAGGATGATTTCCAGCGGACCCGGTCTCATAATCACTTCCGGCTGAATATTATATCGGTACTATTATATGACATCAGGTGATAGTTGTGCGAAGTACGAAAATAATCGGCAGATGGAGTGTTACGGGGTGTTTGGGGTCAGTTAAAGGGCACGATGTAAACCGCGTCGCCTTCTTTCTGTCCCTTGATGAGCTCGCAGTGCCTCAAAGTAGCAAATTGGTTTTGCAGGTCGCGCGGCGTCAGGCTGAACTTGGTCACAATGTCCTCGGCGGTGACCTTTCCCCGGTTTTTGACGAAAGCGTAGATTGCCTGCTGTAAGGACGTAAGCCCCTCGACGTTGGAAAGCCCCTGGCTCTCGCGGGTGCGGGTAGCGGCATATACTGCCCAGGGGTCGCAGGACCTGTTCGGGTTTCTGATGTCCATATAGCAGTCTTCACATAACGTCTGGCCCAGGTGAGTGAAGCTATCGTCTTCCGCTATGTCACGCTGGCAGCGCTGGCATTTCATCGGTTTCCCCCGACTCTACATAATATCACCGGGCTGCGGGTTGATGCCCGAGCCCGGCTTGCGTTAAGCAGTCTGTTTTTTAATCTAAGGCTTTAGCCATTTGTATTTCTTTTACCAGGTCTTCTATGGTAATCGCCGAGAGCGTTAGGGGCGTCATCGTTCCGCGGGAACCAAGCGAGGCGGCGACTCTGGCGATGACGGTGTTGTTGGGCGCTTCGAGGATATTTACAAAGTCGTATTCGCCCAGCAGGGCGTACTGGGATATTATTTTGGCTCCCATTTCCTCCACTTCTTTGTTCACTTCCCAGATTCTGCCCGGGTTCTTCAGGATTGTTTTTCTTCCGGCGTCGGTAAGATTCGTTAGCATAACGTAATAGGGCATTTCAGTCACCTCTTTAGAATTAGCGTTACCCGTGGCTTTTGCACGAGTCAATTAGCAATAATACACTAGCATTATCTGTCTGTCAATGTGCGCTTTTTTTGATGGCTACCGGTAAGCCCGCTACCAGCAGATAGACTTCGTCGGCGCGGGCGGCCAGTGTCTGGTTGGCCCTGCCAAGCATATCACGATAAAGGCGACTTACCCGGTCGGCGGGCACCACGCCGAGTCCGACCTCGTTGGTGACGATGATGAAGTGTGCCTCCGAGCGCTCGATGCAGTCGAGCAGCTCGTTTATTTCCGCCGCGACCTCTTTTTCCGCCAGGTCGGCATCGGCATTCTCGTCATACTGCATGAAGATGTTATTTATCAGGAGGGTGATGCAGTCGATAATAACGGTATCCGCCCCGCCGATGTATTCATCGATACGGCTGCCGATACGGGTGGTGGCTTCGAGAGTAGTCCAGTGGGGCGGCCTGGATTTCCGGTGCATTTCGATGCGTTTTTTCATGTCCTC
>CAYPYL010000181.1:0-2982 GCA_964414605.1 uncultured Dehalococcoidaceae bacterium | reverse complement strand
GATATTACCCTGATTTTCATTGAACTAGAATATAATAAGTACGGATAATTGTCAACATTTTCAAAGGTAACGCTTAAGTCGTTCTATCTCCTGCATCAGGTCGGCGAACTGCTCGGGGTAAAGCGACTGCATACCGTCGGAAAGGGCACGGGCGGGGTCGTTGTGGACCTCCACGAGAAGGCCGTCAGCGCCGATGGCTATGGCGCCCCTGGAAAGCGGAATAACGTAGTCGCGTCTTCCGGCGGCGTGGGACGGGTCGATGATGATAGGCAGGTGACTGGCCTCCTTGATAGAGGGTATCGCGCTTAAATCGAGGGTGTTGCGCGTGTTATCGGAGAAGGTGCGGATTCCCCTTTCGCATAGGATAACCCGGCGGTTTCCTTCCGACATGATGTATTCGGCGGCCATGAGCCACTCATCGATAGTGGCGGCCATGCCACGCTTAAGCAGAACTGGCTTTGATACCTGCCCGGCAAGGCGCAGCAGGGAATAGTTCTGCATGTTCCTGGCACCTATCTGGATAATATCCGCGTATTTTTCAACGACCGTGAGGTTTTCATTATCGGTAGCTTCGGTAACGATTAACAGGCCCGTTTCCCGGCGGACCTTATCAAGTATTTTAAGTCCTTTTTCTCCCAGTCCCTGGAAGCTGTAGGGGGAGGTCCTCGGCTTGAAGGCGCCGCCGCGGAACACCCTGGCGCCGTGCCCCTTCACAAGGTCGGCAATCGCCAGTGCCTGCTCCTCGCTCTCCACGGCGCAGGGACCGGCCATGATAACCGGCTCGCCGGCGCCGATTTTCACGTCACCGACGGATATAACGGAAGATTCCGGGTGCGTCTCCCGACTGACGAGTTTATAGGGCTTGGTGACCGGAATGGCTTCCTTGACGCCTTCCATGGCAAGCAGCTGCGTCGCTTCTACGGGGCCCTTGTTGCCGATAATGCAGACGGCAGTCCTCTGGGCGCCGGGCATGGGTACGCCGCGATATCCCATTCGCTCGATTTCTTCGATAACGGCGCTCACCTGCTCTTCGGTGGCGTCATTTTTCATTACGACAAGCATTTAGTTATTTTTCTCCAGTTAACAGATTCGTGATATATCTAGCCTTTTTCTCCCATCATTTCCCAGAGAGTATCCGCATACGCCTCAAAGGTATGCGAGTCGAAGAGGACAAATATCACCTCTGTGATAGAAGAGGTCTCCCCGAGGAAATCGACCACTGTCTTAAGGGCTATACGCGCGGCTTTGTCTACGGGGTAGCCGTAAACACCGGTACTGATGGACGGGAAGGAGACGGAGGACAGGTTGTTTTTAGCTGCCAGTTTCAGGCTTTCACGGTAAGCGCTGGCAAGCAGTTCCGGTTCTCTACGACCGCCCCCGTGCCAGACCGGCCCGACGGTATGGATTACGTATCTGGCTTTCATGTTGCCGGCGGTGGTGATGACGGCCTGGCCGGTGGGCAGGCGCCCCTGCCGGGCGACGATTTGCCGGCATTCTTCCAGTATGGACGGACCGCCGGCGCGGTGGATAGCACCGTCAACCCCGCCGCCTCCCATGAGGCCGGAATTGGCGGCGTTCACAATAGCATCGGTGGCCTGATGGGTAATATCGCCCTGGATTATAGCGAGTTTCGCCTGGTTTACGGTATATGTAAGGTTGTCGTTCATCTAGGGCACCCCCTTACCGTTACCCGCCGCTGGTCAGGTAGTCTATTGCCCACTGTACGGCATCTTCCCCGGTGAGTTCAAGTGTGATATCCGGCTCGATTCCCTGACCTTCGATGAGGCGACCGCCGGGAGTCAGCCATCGGCCGGTGGTGATATACAGTCCGGAGCCGTCCTGGAGCTTACGCAGCATATTGACGCTGCCTTTGCCGTAGGTGGTATTTCCGGCAACGATAGCGCGACCGTCGTCCTGGAGTGCGCCGGAAAGCACTTCGCTGCCGCTGGCGCTGTAAGCATCCACCAGGACGACCATCGGCAGGTCGGTGGTTACGGAACTATTAACTACTTCCAGTTTCATTGTTTCACCCTGGTTGCTCGTCACCTGAACGATAACGCCTTTGTCTATAAAGTGGCTGGCTACCTTTACCACGATAGGGAGAAGGCCGCCCGGATTGCCCCGCAGGTCGAGGATAATGCCTGCGGCGTTTTGTTCTTTAAGTTCCTGGAGCACCGGTGATAGTTCGCTGTCCGTTCGTTCGGAGAACTGGGTGATGGTAATATAGGCGATATTCCCGCGCATTTCAAAGAGGACGCTCGGCACTTCCACCGTGGCTCTGATTATCTCGATTTCCGCCGGTTTGGTATCGCCCTCGTGGAGTACCAGGAGCACTACCGCCGTACCTTTCGGGCCCCGTATTTTAATGATTGCCTCCGCCAGGCTCATATCCTTGACGGGTTCGCCGTCTATTTCCATGATGGTGTCGCCGGCCCTAATGCCGGCTTTTTCCGCCGGCGAGCCTACAATAGGGGCAATAATTACCAGCTGCTTATCTTCAATAGTAACGTAGGCGCCGATACCGTCGAATTCGCCTTCAAGGCCGCTCAATCCCAATTCGTATTGTTCGGCTTCCAGATATGAGGTATAAGGGTCATCCAGTTCTTCAATCATGCCCTGTATGGCGCCGCGGCTCAAATTGGCGGAATCCAGTTTATCCTTATCTACATATTCGGAGATAATGATGTTCCAGACCTGCTCCACGACATTCAGGCCTTCTCCGGAACGGGCGGCATTACTGAAGCCGAAGAAAAACCCGGCCCCGAAGGCAAGGGCTACAATCACAAGCAGCGTCAGGCCTATGATGAGTTTTGTCGTTTTCGGCATTAAATCAGTTCTCCACCTTCATTTTCCGATCCGGAAAAACCGTATTATCAAGTTAAAAAGCGAGCCAAGTAAACCTGTAAGCCGAGTTCTGTATCCTTCACAAAGTGAAGGACGGTGACCATCTATCTAGCCCTTCCGTTACCGGAAGGGTCAAGC
>CAYPYL010000180.1:0-2987 GCA_964414605.1 uncultured Dehalococcoidaceae bacterium | reverse complement strand
AGGGGGTGGTGCGCGTAAGCGCGTGGGAGTTCAAATCTCCCCCTCGGCACCATATGTTTATATTAATACGCGCTTTGTAAAGACTTGAGACCTTGACATTACCAATTACACGGTACGAGGAGTTAGATGGCGGAACAGGCCAGGCTTATCGATATATATGTTATGGGCAGGCGCTGTCAGGTCCCGGAAGGGCTTACCATCCTGACGGCGCTGGAATACAGCGGCTACCGTATGCTTCGCGGCTGCGGCTGCCGCGCCGGCTTCTGCGGCGCCTGCGCCACCATTTATAACTTCAAAAACGACCCCCAGTTAAGGTATGACCTCGCCTGCCAGAAATCCGTCGAACCGGATATGTGCCTGGTCCAGTTGCCTTTCTTCCCCGCCGTAAAAGCCACCTACGACCTGGAGAAGCTCGAAGCCGGTACCGAAACCATTAAGTCACTCTACCCTGATATAACCAAGTGCTTCGGGTGTAATACGTGCACCAAGACCTGTCCGCAGGAACTGGAAGTAATGTGGTTTATGACCGATGCCATCCGGGGCGATATCCAGTCCGTGGCCGATAAGTCTTTCGACTGCGTTATGTGCGGCCTTTGCGCCGCCCGGTGTCCGCAGGGACTGGTACCCTATTATGTTGCCCTGCTCGGTCGCCGCCTGTACGGGCGCTACCTTGCCCCCGTTTCCGGGCACCTTGACGAAAGAATCGCTGAAATAGAGTCCGGCGAATTTAATGCCGGGATAGAGGAACTAAAAAAGGCCGGTGAAAAAGAGCTGCGCCGGCGCTACGCCGAGCGCGATATGGAACCGGCCCTGGAACAACAATGGGAATAACGGTGTTTTAATGTACCCTGCATACCTGGAAGAAAGCATTTATCTGGTGGAAGAAACCCGGGTGAGGCGGCTCATCGAGGCTGTCCCGCGCCTTGACGAAGGTGAAAAGGCAGACCTGCTGCGGCACTACCACCCCGACTATATAACCGCGAGCATGCGCCAGCTTCAGGTGGGCGTCAACAAGGGCGATGCCACCCCCGTGGAACTGGCCGATTTGCTGGAAGGCAGCAGCCGCGTCGACCCGGATAGAATAGACCCTTCCCTGCCCGATTATAACGTCGATGTGCTGATAATAGGTTGCGGCGGGGCGGGGGCTTCGGCGGCGCTGCTCGCCAATGAAAACGGCGCCAGGGTACTCGTCACCACCAAGCTGCGCCTCGGGGATGCCAATACCGTCGGGGCGCAGGCGGGCACCCAGGCAGCCGACCGTCCCGAAGATTCTCCCGTGATTCATTACCTGGATACCATCGGCGGCGGCCACTTCGAAAATATTCCGGAGCTCGTGGAAGTTCTGGTGAAAGACGCCCCCTCGGCGATTAAGTGGCTGGAAAGACTGGGGGTGAACTGGGACAAGACCCCGGACGGTAACATGTATGAACTCTCCGGCGGCGGCACGTCGCGACGGCGGCTCCACTCCGCGCGCGACTATACCGGACTGGAAGAGATGCGCGTCCTCCGCGACGAGCTCAAGAACAAGGGCATCGATTATCTGGAGTTTGCGCCTGCCATCGAGCTGATTCTGGACGATAAAGGCCAGATAGCCGGGGTGATATTACTCAACCTGGAGACGGAAGAGCTCATCGTCGTACGGGCCAGGGCGGTGGTCCTGGCTACCGGCGGTATCGGCCGACTGCACATTCAGGGTTTCCCCACCACCAATCACTACGGCGCCACCGCCGACGGTCTGGTGCTGGCTTACCGCGCCGGCGCCGGGCTTATTTTCATAGATACCATGCAGTACCACCCCACCGGCGCCGTTTACCCGCTGCAGATTTTAGGGCAGCTGGTCACGGAAAAGGTCAGGACGCTGGGGGCGCAGCTGGTCAACGGCCGCGGCGAGCAGTTCATCATGCCCCTGGAACCCAGGGATGTCGTGGCTTCCGCCATCATCCGCGAGTGCCGGGAACGCCAGCAGGGGCTCCATACGCCCAGCGGTCAGGAAGGCGTATGGCTGGACTCGCCGATGATTGATATCCTTCGCGGCGAAGGCACCATCGCCCGGGAGCTCCCCGCGATGGTCAGGCAGTACCGCCGCTTTAACATCGATATTACCCGCGAGCCTATCCTGGTATATCCCACCCTTCACTACCAGAACGGCGGCATTAGAATAGACACCGAGGGCGCCACCAACGTACCCGGCCTTTACGCGGCTGGCGAGTGTACCGGCGGTGTGCACGGGCGGAACCGACTCATCGGCAACTCGACCCTGGAGCTGTTTGTCTTCGGGCGGAGGGCCGGCCGGGCGGCGGCCCGGTATGCCAGGGCGGTTAAAAGGGGCAGTCCGACTCTGGAGCATGTGCGCCGCTGGCAGCAGGAACTGGCGCAGGCGGGACTCGGCGGTAAACGTCTGGTCTCGCCGCGATTGCTGCCGGACTATGTCAGGCATGCCCATGGCTATACCCAGAAGGAGATTTAAAAGGTGTTTAGTAATTGCTTGATGTCATTCCCGCGAAAGCGGGAATCCGGAATTCTCAATTGTAATTCTGAGCGAAGCGAAGAATCTCGGGGTGGAGTGGTTGCTCTGGATTCCCGGGTCAAGCCCGAGAATGACGTTATTATATAAACTAACTAACATCATGTCCGGGAGAAAAAAATATGCCGCTACCTGTACAGCGAGACATTAAAGAGATTGAGGGCATTTTGAATGAAATCCTGAACACCCGGTGCCCTCCGGTGGGCAGGTGCCGTCTCCTTTCCAGCGGGTTCGGCATGGCACACTCCCTCAACATTACCGAGGATATCAGCGGACATAAAGAGTGCCTGGGCTGCGGTAACTGCCTCGATATCTGCCCATTTTTATTACGGGAGCCGTCCCGACGCGAGAAAACCGAGCAGCGTACCTCCATGGCCTTGGAAAGCATCGTCGGGGAGGACTGCGACTTGTGTAATGCCTGCGTCCTCGTTTGCCCCCAGGTGGACACAACTATAAAAAATTA
>CAYPYL010000179.1:0-3019 GCA_964414605.1 uncultured Dehalococcoidaceae bacterium | reverse complement strand
CCGCCGTCGATGAACTTACGTCTTCCGGATTTGAAATCGTCGAACAGCAGGAAGATATCCAGTTCTACCGGTTTTACGATGTCGGTGCGGTGGCCTACTTTCTGAAAGCCATACCCTGGACCGTCCCGGGCTTTTCGATTGAAAAGTACCGGGACAAGCTCTGGGAGATGCACCTGCGGATAGACCGAGACGGGTATCTCGATACTCCCCGTCACCGGATACTGGTTATAGCGCGTAAGTAGAGGAGTATATAAATGGCTGAAAAAACCAGCCGGTTAATCTCCGTAGCTAAAGGCGAATCCCCCGCAGACCTGCTGCTGGCGAACGCCAGGGTGGTCAACACCTTCAACGGCGAGGTAGAGACGGGCAGCGTGGCGGTCTGCGGGGACAGGGTAGCCGGGGTGGGGGACTATACACAAGCGAAAGAAACAATCGATTTACAGGGGAAATACCTGGCGCCCGGTCTTATTAACGGGCATACCCACCTGGAAAGCTCCATGCTGGATGTCGGCCAGTACGCGCGGGCGGTAGTGCCGCACGGCACTTCGGCTATAGTCACCGACCTCCATGAAATCGCCAATGTCTGTGGCATGGACGGTATTAGGTACGTGCTGGACTGCGCCTGGCATTTGCCGCTGGACCTTTTCCTGATGGCCCCGTCCTGCGTTCCGGCCACGCATCTGGAGACTTCCGGGGCGGCGCTGGGTCCGGAGGATATACGGCGGATTTTACGGTTCAAGGAATGCATCGGGTTGGGCGAGGTGATGAACTATCCCGGCGTAATCTACGGCGATGCGGCGATGTTGAATAAAATAAAGTCGGCCAGGGGTAAAATCATCGACGGCCATGCCCCGGGTGTTTCCGGCAAGGACCTCAACGCTTATATCAGCGCCGGCATTTATTCCGACCATGAGTCGGTAACGCTGGCCGAAGCGGAGGAGAAACTACGGCGGGGGATGTATGCCATGATAAGGGAGGGTTCCACGGAGAAGAACCTGGAGGCCCTGCTGCCGCTGGTAACCGATAAAACCTTCAACCGGTGCCTCTTCGTGGTCGATGACCGTCACGGTGTCGATATCCTTCATGACGGCGATATCGATGCCGTGGTGCGCAAGGCCATCCGCCTGGGGCTGGAGCCGGTAAGGGCCATCCAGCTGGCCACCATTAACGCCGCCGTATATTTCCGTCTCGACGGACTGGGGGCGGTGGCGCCGGGCTATTTCGCCAATCTCATCGTGCTCGATGATTTGCATGATTTTAATATCGGTGCGGTTTACTATCGCGGCAAGCCGGTGGCGCGGGGAGGGAAAGCGCTGTTCCCTTCTTATCGACCCGAGGACGGAGGGTTGACCGACACCGTGAATATAAAGCCGTTTAGCGAAGAGGAGCTGCGACTTAAAGCTTCCGGCGACAGCCTGCCGGTCATCGAGGTTGTCCCCGGCCAGATAATCACCAGAAAAAAAATGATGAAGGTCAGCGTGAAAGACGGGCTGGTCGTGCCCGATACCGGACGGGACATCTTGAAAGCCGCTGTGGTGGAGAGACACCGGGCCACGGGCAATATCGGCATCGGGCTGGTAACGGGCTTTGGCCTGAAAAGCGGGGCCCTGGCGTCTTCCACCGCCCACGATTCACACAACATCGTCGCGGTCGGGACGAACGACGAGGATATCGCCGCCGCCGTCAGGGAAATCGAGCGTTTGCGGGGCGGGCAGGTAGCGGTGGCGGGAGGAAAGGCAATCGCCGGCGTCGCCACGCCCATCGCCGGTCTGCTTTCCAGCGAACCGCTGGAGACGGTGGTCACCGGACTGGAAAGGCTGGAGCAGGCGGCTCGAAAACTGGGCGCGACCCTTCCGGCGCCGTTTGCCGCTCTGTCCTTCCTGGCGCTGCCGGTAATCCCGGAGCTGCGGTTGACAGACCTCGGTCTGGTGGACGTAAACGAGTTCAAGCTGATAGAATAACTTTACGGGTAGAACGGAGGATATTTGAATGCGCCATTCTGCTATCGAGCCTGTTTTTGAGAACCGTTATGACGCCGGACGTAAGCTCGCCGAAAGGCTCATCGAGTATGCCGGAAAACCGGTGATGGTGCTGGGTATCCCTAACGGCGGCGTCGCCGTTGCGTTAAGCGTCGCGCTGTCCTTGAATGCCGACCTCGACCTCGTTATTTCGCGCAAGATTCCGCTGCCTTTAAGTCCTGAAGGCGGTTTCGGTTCCGTGACCGATGACGGCACCACGATTCTCAACGAGGATGTCGTAAAGCAGACCGGCCTGACCCAGCAGCAGATTAACTACCAGGTTGGTAAAGTAAGGTCGGATATCCGGAGTCGCAGTCTCCTGTACCACGGCGAAAGGCCGCCGCTCTCCATCACCGGCCGGACGGTGATAATCGTCGATGACGGTCTGGCTTCGGGCTATACCATGAGAGCGGCTATAGAGTCCCTGCGCCACCGAAAACCGGAGGGGCTAATTGCCGCCGTGCCAGTGGGGCCGGAACACGTGGTGGAGGAAATCCGCCGGGTGGCCGACCGGGTGGTGACCTGCGCCGTCGGCACGGAATCTCCGTTCTACGTATCGGACTACTACCGGTACTGGCATGACATTACGGATGGAGAAGTGCTCCATTGTCTCAAGGAGTGGCGGACGCGGCGTTACGGCATTAAAATAGACCTGCCGGAGAAAAAGCAGGAGACAATCTAACCCCCCGCCATACCTCCGTCCACATTCAGCACCTGCCCGGTGATATACCTCGCTTCTTCGGAGGCCAGGAAAGCCACGGCCTCGGCTACGTCCTGCGGGGTGCCGATACTCCCCAGGGGGATACGTTCCTTAAGCACCTGCCGCTGCTTTTCATCGAGTTGCTCCGTCATCCTGCTTTCTATAAAACCGGGGGCGATAGCATTGGCGGTGATGCCCCTGGAGCCGACCTCCTTGGCGATTGACTTGGTCAGACCGATGATACCCGCCTTGGCGGAAGCATAGTTTGCCTGGCCGGCGTTGCCGATAATACCCACCACGC
>CAYPYL010000178.1:0-3036 GCA_964414605.1 uncultured Dehalococcoidaceae bacterium | reverse complement strand
TTACCCATTACTTCTCCTCCTTGCTGGCCCAGTAAGCACCGATGGTGGGTAAATCAACATCAATGAGTTTCTCATAGAACGGTGCCGTCTGGTCGGGGAATTCCGGCTGGGTGCAGCCGTTGCACGGCGCGCCGGCGCCGATAACCCAGTTGGTGCCGCTGTTCCATCTCCTCAAGGGACAATCGGCATAGGTTATGGGTCCCTTGCAGCCGAGCTCGTAGAGACAGCCCTCGTCGCCGAATTTCTTGGCGAACTTACCTTCGTCGAAATAGGCGCGGCGCGGGCAGTTTTCATGAATCAATTTACCGTAGAAAGCCTTGGGCCGGAGCAGGTCGTCCAGGTCATCGGCCGCGGGCAGGCCGTTGAGAATTATACCTGCCACCGTCCCCACGAACCAGTCGGGGTGGGGGGGACAGCCGGGTACATTTATCAGTGGCTTATCAATGCCTTCGGAATCGAGGATTTTGCTGACCGGCTGGGCATTGGTGGGGTTGGGCTTGGCCGCCGATATGCCGCCGAAGGAAGCGCAGGTGCCCAGGGCGATAACGGCCAGCGAGTCCCGCGCCAGCTCCGTCACCCTCTGCAGCATGGTAACCGGTTTTCCCTGCCGCTCGCCGACTGCCCCATACACGGCATCGGTCGCCGTGGGAACGGCGCCATCGACGACCAGCACGTACTCGCCCTTCTTCTGTTTGGCCGTGTCCTCCATCACCTCGATAGCCAGTTCTCCGGCGGCAGCCATAATTACCGGGTGAAACCGGAGGTTGACGTGCACGCCGGGGACTATCTGGTCGATGAGCATGTTCTTAATGGTAGGACTGGCCGAATTTAACAGCGAGACGGCACAACCGCTACAGCCGGATGTTTGCAGGTAAATAACTGGAAGTTCTTTAACCATCTGGTCCAACTCCTTTCTTAGTTATCTCAACATTCAGACGCAATGATATGCATAAAAATTGATACAGGAAATAAGTAATACGATGCAGGTTGGTTTACGTATACGCTAAAAAAATCCACTCTGTACCAGGCTCCATCTAGCACGTGGCTCTTATATAACGGTTCTTGCTGCCTGGGGGAAATGATTATACTGTACTTAAGTTATAGGACTTCGGCTCAACAACCACCCTATTATAATACGGGGCTGGAAATAAGTCCAGCCCCGTCAGTAATATTCAGAAATAAAAAATAGTACCGTCAATATTTAGTCCGGCAGTGCCCCGGCCACTATCTCTGCCAGGTCCAGCACCCGCACTTTGTCGGCGGCATCCTTGTCTTTCAGCCCGTCATCGAACATCGTCATGCAGTAAGGACAGCAGACACAAACGGTTTCCGCCTTTTTCTCCAGCGCTTCTTCCACCCGGGCAACATTAATCAGCGTGCCTTCTTTTTCTTCCATCCACATGCGTCCGCCCCCGGCGCCGCAGCAGAACGCCTTGTCCCGGTTACGCTCCATCTCGGTCGGCGCTTTACCGGTAGCCGCCGCTACTACCTGACGGGGAGCATCGTAGATGAGGTTATATCTCCCCAGATAGCACGAATCGTGGAAGACCACGTTGCCCAGGTCGCCGGAAGCCTTGAGTTTCAACCTGCCCGATTGAACAAGATTGCGGATAAACTCCGTGTGATGCACGACCTCCAGGTCGACCCCGTACTGCTTATAATCGTTCTTCAGGGTGCTGTAGCAATGCGGGCACTGCGTGATTATCTTCCTGACGCCTCTTTCCTCGAACATCTTGATATTTTCCCTGGCCATGTTGTCGAAGACATACTCGTTGCCGAGTCGGCGTACGCTGTCGCCGCAGCATAATTCGTCCTTCCCCAGGGTGCCCCAGGACACGCCGGCCGCATCGAGGATTTTAGCTACGGACAGCGTGGTATGCCGGTTCCGGGCGTCCAGGGCGCCGGCGCAGCCGGTATAAAACAGGTATTCGGTCTTGCCGGTCTCGAAAGGCTGCACTTCGATATCCGCCGCCCACTTGGTGCGCTCCGCCGGGGCGATGCCCCACGGATTGCTCCGCTGCTCCATGTTCTCGAACAGGGTCAGCAGCTCATCCGGGAACTTTGCTTTCATTTCCACCAGGTGCCGGCGCATATCGACTATTCTGGGTACATGCTCGATAAATACCGGGCAGACCTCCATGCAGGCGCCGCAGGTGGTGCACTCCCAGATTACCTCCTCGGCAACGCTGCCCTCGCCCTCTCCGCCGATTAACGGCAATTCCGCCCCGGTGTTCTTTCCGGCGCTTTTCAACAGGTTGACCTTGATATCGTGAATGACGAGTCGAGGCTCCAGCGGCTTACCGGTGGAGGTGGCCGGGCAGTTATCCGAGCAGCGCCCGCACTCGGTGCAGGCATAAGAATCGAAGAGCCCCTTCCAGGGGAACTGCTCTATTTGCCCTACCCCGAAGGCATTTCCTTTGACGAACTCTTCACGGGGTTGGGTCTTGACTTTATCCAGGCTCTTGAAAAAGCAGTTGGGGATGGAAGCCAGGACATGCATGTGCTTGCTGTAAGGCAGGTAATTGAGGAATGCCAGCAGGACTACCGCGTGAATCCACCAGAAGACATTAGCCGCCGTTTCCAGACTCGCCGCCGTAGCCCCCGAAGGGATAATGGCCGCGCCGAAGTTGGATATGGGCATATAGCCTGCCGCCCTTTCCGCTCCGCCGGCGATTTCGCTGGCATGCATGCCGAAGAAGGCAATCATCAGCGCCCCCACCAGACCCAGGATAACGAAGGCGTCCCGACTACGGGCTTCGGTGTGGGGAGGGGGGAAAGTAAAACGGCGGATAACCGCCAGGATTACCGATAGCAGCGCGAGGACGGATACGATATCGAAAATGCAGGCCAGCGTGAAATACGCGCCGTCCGGCAGCAGCGCCAGGTCGATGACATCAGGGGCGAGGCCGTTGAGCAGGAACTCGGCGTTGGCGATGAGCAGCACCATGAAAGCCCAGAAAAGCACGAAGTGGTTGATGCCGAAGGGCTTGCTGACCACCCGCCTCTGGCCGAAGGCGTAAAAGAGCATATTCCAGA
>CAYPYL010000177.1:0-3071 GCA_964414605.1 uncultured Dehalococcoidaceae bacterium | reverse complement strand
AAGAGACGCTGAAACTATTGAAAGAATTAAGCGAGGCCAGCTAATTCTGGATTCCCAATCGAGTTGGGAATGACAGGTTAGAATCAATGAAATTCGTTGAAGAGTACCGCGACCCGGAACTGGGCAAGAAGCTGCTGGAGAGGATTCGCAGGTGCTCCCGCAAGCCCGCCAAGCTGATGGAGTTCTGCGGCGGGCATACCGTGGCCATCTTCAAACACGGCCTGCGCCAGCTCCTGCCGGATAATATAGAGATGCTTTCCGGGCCGGGCTGTCCGGTCTGTGTCACCGCCGGTGCCGACCTGGATAAAGCCATCGCCCTGGGGCGACTGCCCGGCGTCATCATCACCAGCTTCGGGGACATGATAAGGGTGCCGGGGAGCCATTCCAGCCTGCAAAAGGCCAAGGCCGAAGGGGCGGACGTGCGCATCGTCTACTCGGCGCAGGACGCCCTGGCAATCGCCCGCGATAACCCGGGGAAATCGGTCATTTTCATCGGCATCGGCTTCGAGACCACGGCGCCGACCATCGCCGCGTCGATACTTCAGGCGGAGCAGGAAGGAATCAAGAACTACTATGTCCTGTCCCTGCACAAGACCTGCCCACCCATCATGAAAGCCATCCTCGACATGGGAGAGGTAAACCTCGGTGGAATCATCTGTCCCGGCCACGTTAGTGTCATCATCGGCTCGCATCCGTACGATTTTATCGCCAGCGACTATAATATCGCCTGCGCCGTCTCCGGCTTCGAGCCGCTGGACATCCTGCTGGCCGTGGACAGTCTGGTGGAGCAAATCGAGAGCGGACAGCCGAAGGTGGAAATCGCCTACCGGCGGGGGGTAAAACCGGAAGGAAACCTGCCGGCCATCCGCCTGATGGAAACCGTCTTCGAGGTGGGTGAGGCGAACTGGCGGGGAATCGGCACCGTGCCCGCCAGCGGACTGCAAATCAGGCAAAAATATGAAAAATACGATGCTTCTAAAAATTTTATAATCGACCCCGGTCCAACACTGGAGCCGAAAGGCTGCATCTGCGGGAGCATCTTGCGCGGCGTCAGCACGCCGAACGACTGCAGCCTGTTCCGGGTGACGTGCACGCCGGAAAATCCGGTCGGCCCCTGCATGGTATCGTCGGAGGGAAGCTGCGCCGCCTGCTACCAGTATGGAGGCAGTTATGGAAGATAAGATACTGCTGGCGCACGGCAGCGGCGGTAAACTCTCCCAGGACTTTATCAAGAGCTTCCTGCCTGACCTGACCAACCCGATACTGGACAGGTTGGACGACTCCGCCGTGTTCGAGGTAAGTGGGAGGCTGGCCTTCACTACCGATAGCTATACGGTCAATCCCATCTTCTTTCCGGGCGGGGATATCGGCAAGCTGGCTGTCTGCGGCACGGTCAACGACCTCGCCATGAGCGGCGCCAGGCCGCTGTACTTGAGCCTTTCCTTCATCATCGAGGAAGGGCTGCCCGTGGCCGATCTGAAAAAGGTGCTGGCCTCCATAAGGGAAGCCGCCGCCGAAGCCGGGGTGAAAATAGTGACCGGTGATACCAAGGTGGTCAACCAGGGGAGCGCCGATAAGTTATTTATAAACACCGCCGGTGTCGGCGCGGTGCCGGAAGGCATTGATATCTCCGCCGCCAACGCCCGGCCCGGCGATAATATTATCATCAACGGGAACATCGGCGACCACGGAATAGCCGTGTTGAGCCAGCGGGAAGGGCTGAAATTTAAGACGCCCGTTCCCAGCGACTGCGCCCCTTTGAACGGACTCGTGGCGGATATGCTGGCGGCGTCGGCGGATATCCACTCGCTGCGTGACCCTACCCGCGGCGGCCTAGCCACCACCCTCAACGACTTCGCGGGACAGTCGAAAACGGGCATTATAATAGAAGAAGGCATAATACCGGTAGACAAAGCGGTACTGGCCGCCTGCGAGTTCCTGGGGTTCGACCCCCTGTACATCGCCAACGAGGGCAAGCTGGCGGCGGCGGTCGCCCCGGAAGCCGCCGGGTCCGTGGTGGCGGCGATGAAAAACAATAAATACGGGAGGGGGGCGGTTATCATCGGGGAGGTGACAGCGGAACATCCCGGTCAGGTAGTCATGAAAACGAGGCTGGGGGCTTCACGCATCGTGGATATACCGGTCGGCGAACTGCTGCCGAGAATATGCTGATAAAGGAAGACATGACGCCGAACGAACCTGAAAAAGAAGCAACGCCGAGAATCGTGGTAATCGGCGTGGGCAACCTGATTCTCACCGACGAGGGAATCGGCATCCATACCGTGAAGGCTCTACAGGAACTGGATTTCCCCGACGACGTGAAGCTGATAGACGGCGGGACATCGCCGGACTTGATTGCCTATACGAGGGCGGGCGATAAACTCATAATCGTCGATGCCGCCAAAGCCGGGGGCGAGCCGGGGACGATTTATCGTTTTAAGCCGGAGGACCTGGCCGGGGGAAAGGCGGCGCTTACATCGGCGCACGAGATGGGCGTGGTGGAAAACCTCCAGCTCATGTCCATGGCGGGCAGCGAGCCGAAGGAAATCGTTATCATCGGCATCGAGCCCAGGGAGATAAAGTTCGGTACGGAGCTTTCCCCCGAACTGGAGCGAAAAATGCCGGAGATTGTGAAGGCGGTCCTGAAGGAAATGGACCTGCCGATAGACAATGACGCCGGACACTAGTATAATTGCAGATGGTTAGTATGTGGACAGGAGGGACCTAAGATGCCGTTCAAAATGGGGCCATGGGAAATAGCTCTTATTTTAGTTATAATCCTCATCGTCTTCGGGGTGGGCAAGCTGCCGCAGGTAGGCGGCGCCATCGGCAAGGGGATACGTTCTTTCAAGAAAGGCCAGGCCGGCGAGGAAGAGGAAGAGGAGGAAACAGCCGCCGCCGTTCCTAAAAAGACCACCAGGAAGAAAACCACCAAGAGTTAAGCTTACAACTACTCCACAGAAACAGGTATTCCAGGAAATTACTATCTTTACGGGCAATCGCACGTCGAGATAAGACGATAAAAGGTGAGGGATGGGATTTCTCGGCATAGGTCCATGGGAGATACTGCT
>CAYPYL010000176.1:0-3098 GCA_964414605.1 uncultured Dehalococcoidaceae bacterium | reverse complement strand
ACTCCGCCTTGTTCATCTGGCAGCCGATTGTCCAGATATGGTATTTGGGCATTTACAGTGTCCTCTGGGGGTAAGTATCTGGGATGGCGGTAATTCAGTGGCGGAGGGGGAGGGATTCGAACCCTCGACCCCAGTTTCCCAGGGTAAGCGCTTAGCAGGCGCCCGCACTAGGCCACTATGCGACCCCTCCACGTTGTCACCAAGACATAAGCTATTACAACATATTAATTATATTACAACTCGGAAAGATGCTCAATGCAGGCTGGATTACCCCCTCGCCGACCCGGTAATCTCCTCCAGGCTCTTTACCCTCTCCTCCTCCATGAACCTCTCGATTCCCTCCAGCACTTCCAGGGAAGCCCGCGGATTAGCGAAAGTCGCCGTGCCCACCTGCACCGCGCTGGCGCCCGCCATGATAAACTCGATGGCATCCTCGGCGCTGGTGATGCCGCCGCAGCCGATGACCGGCACATCGACGGCCCCGGCGACTTCGTACACCATGGCCAGCGCCGCCGGCTTTATCGCCGGTCCGGAGAGTCCGCAGATGATGCTGCCGATGGCGGGCCGCCGCTTTTTAATATCGATGGCCGTGGCCTTTAAGGTATTGATGAGGGATACGGCATCGGCGCCGGCCTCAACTACAGCCGACGCCACGCCGGCGATATCGGATGTGTTGGGAGTGAGTTTAACGATTACCGGCAGAGAAGTTGCGGCTCTCACGGCGGCGGTGACCCCGGCGGCGGAATCGGGGTCGACCCCGAAGGCGGCGCCGCCGAGCTTTACGTTGGGACAGCTGATGTTTATCTCGATGCCGCTGATTCCTCTAACGCCGTCCAGCTCTTCGGCAAGTCGGGCGTAATCACCTATCGTATCGCCGCCGATATTAACGATAACCGGCACCCGCCATTCCGCCCAGATAGGTGCCTTTTCCTTAATGAGGGCTTTAACGCCGATGTTCTGCCACCCGATTGAGTTGAGCAGTCCGGAGGCGGTTTCGTAAAGACGGGGCTGCGGGTTGCCGTCCCTGGGTTCGAGGGTGGTCCCCTTGCAGACGATAGCCCCCAGCCTTTGAATATCGAACGCCTCGCTGTATTCCGTTCCGTACCCGAACGTGCCGGAGGCCGTCATTACCGGGTTGGTCAGGAGCAGGCCGCTCTTATTCCGCGGGGCTAACTGGACTGATAAATCTGGACACACTTTGATATCCTGCCTGGTTTAGCTTCTGGCTGAAAGCTTACCAGACGGCGTGCCGTTAATGCAAGTTGCTAAACGGTCTGGTGTGCCTTGTGAGCATCCCGAAGCATTATCCTGATGATGATAACGCCGAGGACAACCTCGCTGACTGCCGTCAGCATGGCCGTGCCGAAACCCAGCCCGCTCGTCATCATGATGCCAATCGTGCAGACGGCCAGTCCCTGGAAAAGCAGCATCGTCAGTGCCGCCAACCATTTCATTCCTCGTCCCTCCTTTTTATTGGAGGCTGTATGCCTCTCCTAACCTACACCCTTCGTTATTGCATCACTACAGTGTCCCCCCTGAATTCCGCTGGGGGTTCTCTCCAGTATTTACCTTTGTTACCGATGTTGCCTTTCTGCCGCGGCTATGACGGTGAAAACCAGTTAATTGGGTGTAAACCCCCATTTGAACGAGGTATGCGCTTGGTTGTTGCCGCGTCCGGCGGAAGGTATCCTTGCCGGTAGAGGCACAAGTTATGACGCCAGCGTTGAAGTTAAAGAAGAAATCGACACCCGGCTCGAAAGCACATCGACTCCGTGTGCACTTTCATCTTTCCGAGCAGAAACTGGCCGATATTGCCGGCGTTCCTTTCGAGCAGGTGGGGCTATTTGAGCATGACTTGCCCGTACCCCTGGATAGCAAACGCCGGATATTAAAGGAATTATGGGCTAAAAAAAGCAGGAAGTGACGCATAATACGCCACTTCCTGTTTCATTCTCCGGCTGGATGCCTTCAGGGCATCCTGTTTTTTTATATATTTCTCATCCCCTGCATTATCAATCGAGCTTCTCTAGTGCAGGTTCACGTACTGACTCACTCTGCCCGGAATGGTCCGTTCGATGGGCAGTACCGGGCCGTCCGCAGGCTTGACCTCCAGGGCGAAACTATCGTAAGGGCCGATACTGATATTGCCCGAAGACGGTATGGCTACGGTAACCCGGAACAGCTCGTTCGGGTCGAGAAGGTTATCGCTATTAATCGTACTAAGCTTCTCGAGTGTCCAGTTTACGGTGGGAAGCAGGTTATCGGCATCGCTGTAGGAGATTACCAGGGGACTGATGTTCTCCGTTGACGGATTGAAGTCGACCGGACTGCCGGCGTGGGGGATGCCCACGCAGAAGTAAATCTCCGTTACTTCGCTGTCCACCATCTTGGCCACTATATTGCCCCGGATTTCCACCGTGGCCATGGTGGATTGCAACCCGGCGTTGACGGCTTCCTTCACCTTCTGCGAGGAAAATAATCCGGCGGAAAGGACCACGTAAGCAAATACCGAAGCCACGATAACAAAGGCTATCAGGATTATGGCCGTTTCCAGGCCGGTAATGCCTTCCTCTTTACCGTGTATTCTTTTCATCAACCTCTCACAAAATCGTTGCATCTTAATGCCCTCCTCTTACCGTAAAATAAGTAACGGCGCTGTTTCCCGGCGTTACTTTTATATTTCCTTTTATATTGCTGACTTCGTGTTGCCTTGTGTCATTCAGTGATATAAGAATATCAATAATATGGTAACCAAAACATAAATATCCCCAGCCCGTATGTAAACATTCCGTTACAGTTTATTAAGTGGGCTGCTGTCTGCTTTGCCCCTCTCCCCTCGTTTCTTATCTATTCCCACCCGTACTGCCCTCGCGCCATTTACGGCTTAGCCCGTAGTTTTTGCCCCACTCCCACATGGGGTGTCTAAGAGGGGCGCAGCCCCTTTTTTAATATTTCCCCCTTCCCTTCATAAATACCCAAGGGAAGGGGGACAAAGGGGGATAGGTTCACCATTAAAACAGGGGGTGAGGTAATTAAATCCCTCTCAATCTCCCTTTACGAAAGGGAGACGAAGGCTTTTTTCTTTAAAATCATCGTCA
>CAYPYL010000175.1:0-3121 GCA_964414605.1 uncultured Dehalococcoidaceae bacterium | reverse complement strand
GTCTTTATTTTTCATTTATTCAAACTATATCATACTGGGCACCGGCAGGCAATTGCAGCTTCGCGGAATGCAGGCTTGAAACACACATTGACCGGATGTTAAACTCCAGATGAAAGAACCGTTTATTTTTTACGTTAATCCTCCCTCAATTAAAGGAGCAAAATGGAAGCGAAGACAACATATTTCGATAAACCCGGCGTCGATGAGAATACAGATAAAACGCTCGTCCTAGCCAGGGCCCGCGGAGACGAACTGGGCATTAAAACGGTCGTGTTAGCCTCAACCGTCGGCACGACTGCCGCCAAAGCGGTGGACGTTTTCAAGGGTTATAAAGTAATCGTAGTGACCCATGTCACCGGCATGCGTGAGCCCGACACCCAGGAATTTACCGAAGAGAACCGAAAAATCGTCGAGGGCAAGGGGGGCATTATCCTCACCACCACCCATGCCTTCGGCGGCGTGCACCGCGCGCTGGGTCGCGGGGAAGGCCCCCCGCCCCCGCAGCCGGTTATCGGCGACGTTATCGCCATGACGCTGCGGACATTCGGCCAGGGTACCAAGGTAGCCCTGGAAATCGCCGCCATGGCGGCGGACGCCGGACTGGTGCGCACCGACGAAGAAATTATTTCCATCGGCGGCACAGGCCGGGGCGCCGATACGGCATATATACTTCAGCCGGAGAACGTTCACCGCTTTTTTAATCTCAAGGTGAAAGAGTTGATATGTAAACCGCGCTTCTAAGGCGGGATTGAGACATTATGCACCACACCCTGAAACTATACGGCAGAAACCGTGATAACATCCTTAGAGTATACATGTTCTTTGCCCGCTGGACGAGAATCCCTCTCCTCGGGCGACTGGTCAGGCGGGTCGCCAATGCGTACGGGAAAAATATGCACCGCGTCTTCCTGCTCACGCCGGGGGAGGCTGAAGAACTCGTAAACATCGCCGGGGGCGTTGCCGCGGCTCCCTGTACCTGTCGCAGACTTTACCGTAACTGCGATAATCCCCTGGACAACGAGATACTGCTGGGACCGACGCACCACATCCTCCAGCACGCAATGGAGTCCCAGAACGCGCACGAAATAACCAAGGAAGAAGCCATCGAAATCCTGCGGGACAGCCACCGGAGGGGATTGATACTATCCATCGCGAAGTGCCGTGGGGATTACTACGCGATATGTTCTTGCTGCTCCTGCTGCTGCGTGCCCCTGCGACTTAACAAGCAATACGGCATCGGCGAGGCAATCGTCAGGCACAAAGATATCATCCGGGAGTTCAAGGAGTACCAGAGCACTTACACGGCCGCGGAAAAGGACTAGCCCAGGAACCCGTTGACAATGTCCGAGAACTGCCTTAACTCGTCGCGGTGGACGTTATGTCCCCGGCTTTCGAAGACCTTGATACGACAATCGGGTATTATCTTGGCCGCCTCGTAGGCGTGCCTCACCGGCACGATGGGGTCTTTGCCCCCCCATACCAGCAGCGTCGGCATCCTTATCTCGGCAAGTCTGTTTTCCAGCACCAGCGCCTGCTGCCTGAAATTGGTAATGCTGCCGCCGACGGTCACCGCAGCCGGCGAAAGCGGCATGATAATCTCGGCGGGATTAAGCATCCGCATGGCCAGCCATTTCATGCCCTTTATTACGGCCACGGACAGCGCGCCGAGCGACCGCAGCAGGGCGGGAGCCGAAAGGAGCCTCACCCAGAAGGCGATTTCCCTGCCGAGGCACAGGCTGCTGATCAGTACCAGCTTCCTGACGCGGTGGGGCGACCTTAACGCGTAGTTGAGGGCTACGCCGCCGCCCAGCGAATGACCCACGAGGTGGAATTTCTCCAAGCCCAGCTTGCCGGCAAACTTCTCGACGAATTCCGATAGTTCCGGGATGAAGTAAGTCCCGTCCAGGGGCTCGCTGCCACCGTAACCGGGCAGGTCGGGGGCATAGACCGTGTATTTCTTGGACAGTTCCCTGATGTTGTCCCACCACGTTCTGGCATCCCCGCCGCCGCCGTGAATCACCACCACCGGCTGTCCCTCGCCGGCGACGTAATAATTGACATCGAGTCCGTCGATATTTATGGTATTGCTCTTGATTTTAGCCACTTTTCTCCCTGCTTATAGTGTTAATTACTTAGAAACGTCGGAATCGCTTCTTATCTTACAAAGGGCACGATACATCCAAATCACAAAAAGCGTAAGAAACCTTACAAAATAGTCACAAAAAAAACTACCCTTACTATATATAACGGTTAAGGGTAGTTTCAGGTTACCCCGACCTCTTTATTCATTGTAACATGCCCCCGCCTAGCGGGGTCAACTTTTTAACCCGTACCTTTGGTCAGGGGTAACCCCGTATTTTAGTTTCACCTCTTTATATAATTATACCCGCAGGAATATTAAGAAGGTGTTAAAAAGGTCTCTTTTTAGAATATATTATTTGTTGTTTTCCGGCGGACTTGTGACTTTACGCGGCGCGCGGTATACTATGGGCTGGTTACGGAGGTCTGCCATGAAAATACTGGTGGCCTATGATTCTGTTTACGGGAACACGGAGAAAATAGCCGCGGCTATCGGCAAGGGCATCACGGGCGACGTTAAAGTAATGCGGGCGGAAGACGCGGGTCCCGCCGACCTCGAAGGCATCGACCTGCTGATTGCCGGCGCACCGACCCAGGGCGGCAGGCCGACCCCTGCCATGCAGGGCTTTCTTAAGAAGTTTTCGAAAGCCGATATCGAGGGGCTATCTATCGCCGCGTTCGATACGAGAATCTCGGCTAAGTGGGTGGGTATCTTCGGCTACGCTGCGGGGAAAATCGCCAAACATCTTAAAAAGCAGGGCGGCAGTCTGGTGGCCGACCCTCAACCGTTCTACGTTAAGGGGACGGAAGGCCCGCTGAAAGAGGGCGAGGAGGAACGCGCCGCCTCCTGGGCGAAAGAGGTCGTCGAAAAGAAAGCCACGGGGAGTTGATGAAGGTTTGCCTTATATTTTAGAGGGGGCTTTCGCCCCCTCTTCTTTTTACTTTAGCGGCCGCAGGATGGCGCGGCAGGGCCCGGCGTCTCCTTTATACATGAGGAGCGGCAGGCAGAGCAGTTCGTACTCGCCGGGAGGCACGTGCCCCA
>CAYPYL010000174.1:0-3128 GCA_964414605.1 uncultured Dehalococcoidaceae bacterium | reverse complement strand
AGAAGGTTTATATAATTCTCAGTCTGACCGCCAAGGCACTGCTTGCCTGGCAGGTCTTTTTCCCGGTATTGATGACTTCCTGATTGCAGAGCGGGTTTTGCTCATTGCCGGGAAGCTGCGGCCGGCATAAGTGGAAGGAAAAATGAAAATACAGGTAATAACAGACAGCACTTCCGATATGCCCGAAGGTCTGGCGGATGAGCTTGGTATCAGGGTAGTGCCGATATACCTGCGCTTTGGCGATAAGATTTACCGTGATGGAGTCGATATCACCAGGGACGATTTCTACTCGATGCTGAATTCTTCACCGGTACATCCAGCCACATCTCAACCTAATCCGGAAGACTTTTCCAGCGTATATAAAGAGTACTGCGATAGTATGGACGGCATAATATCCATACACATTTCGTCAAAAATAAGCGGTACGTATAACTCGGCAAATATGGCAAAGAGAACACTGAAGAGCGAGTGCCCTATCGAAGTTATTGACTCCAGGTTTAATTCCGCAGGCCTGGGGCTGGTAGTAACGGCGGCGGCGCGGATGGTTCAAGCTGGGGCTAGCTTTCCTGAAGTGGTTAATGAGGCAAATAAAGCCGTTAATCAGGTCGGCATGTTCGGTATGTTCGAAACCATGAAATATCTGGCGCGCAGCGGCAGGGTGAACAAAACCATAGCCAGGGCATCGAATATTCTGAAAGTCATGCCTCTGCTTACATTTCATGATGGAGAAATCGTTCGAGCCGGACTTGTCCGCGCCACCAGCAAAGGTATGGACAAGATATATGATTATGTCAGGAGAAACATACCAATAAGCGAACTGACCATAGTCCACAGTCAGGTAATCAATCAGGCAAACCAGTTGAAAAAGCGCCTGAGCGAATTTATCAAAGAGGAAGATATATCCATAGCGGAGCTGGGGGCTGGACTTGGAGTCCATGGCGGACCAGGGGTACTACTGGCAGCTATCCGGCGGTCTGAAGCTAAAGAGTAGAGGGAGGTAGTATTATGGCAACACAGCAGATAATTCTTCTGGTCATCAACATTATTGGGGGAGCCGCTGTTATCGGTAGCTATATTTTCGGGCTTAACGTACAGTCAGGCGGCGCTAGTGTCCTGTGGGGAGGCGTTCCGGCAAATATCAGGCCGGTGTATACCGTCTCTATGATTCTTTCTGCCCTGGGGTATTTTGCATTCCTTTATTATATCCTCTTCCGACTTAATCCTTCTGAAGTAACTATAGCCAATACTTTTGGTTTCAGCTTATTCTTCGCCATATTTATATTGATACTTTTACCATCAGCATTGTGGATGCCCTTGACAAATTTCTATGTTAATACCCCTTCCACCGGAACCTGGGTAATAGTGCGAATTATTCTGGCTCTAGTAGGCATTGGCTCGATAGCCCTGGTCTGGGCTTTACTTTATTTGCAGGCAAGAGAAGGAGTCGCTTACTGGCTAGCAGTTGCCGGTAGTGGATACTTCGCCTTCCATACCGCAATCCTGGACGCGGTGATATGGGCGGCATTATTCAAATAGATGTAAATAACAGTATCTGGTAAAGAATACCGTTATTATAACTTCAGGAGCCCCAGCTTCAAGCGACTCGGCATGGAAAGAGAGAAGTTGAGCGATAAAGAGCTTATCGACCTCGTGCTGAAAGAGCCGAGACTTGTCCGCAGGCCTGTGGTGCGCATCGATGGCAAAGTGTATTTCAGCGCCGATAAATCAACCCTAGAGAGTCTTTTTAGATAATATGCAGCGGTTAAATCCGAAGAAACTGTATGTCACCTATTTAACCGGTACTACTCCGGAACAATTAGCTGTACCTAGACGCTATACACTCACTCACTCAGATAGAACGGGAGAGTTATTTCTTTCGATAGGTAGTCAGTATAACATTGAGCAAATTTCTAAGCTATATACCAGGCTCATGAGAGACGAAGTCCTAAGTGAAATTATAAGCGACAGGGATAGGTTGGAATTTAGAGTGTATTGTCATATAAGTGGAGGTTTCGTTTTTGGATGGGCAAGTTGGCGTTATAAAATATTTTGTTCCGAGCTACGACTAGTGCTTGAAGCCATCCGCTATGGAGACAGTACTCTTTTTAGTAAGTACCCGGAACTTGACCGTACACCCATAAACGTTCACTTTCAATCTAACGATCCAAAATATAAAAAAGCTGAACGCTGGGGCGTAATGGCAGATTATGCGAATTAGCGCTCTTTTATATGAGGCTGGGTGATGCCTCTCTTAGCCTGTTAAGAATTTCAGGCCTTTCACCCAGCCTCATTTTACAATCAACTAACCGTATTTACCTGCATCAATCGCTTCGCCAGATGTCCTGTGGAGCCCAGAAACTCACCGTGTGGTTGGCGTGGAAATCGAAGTTATGGATAACACCCGGTTGCAGGGCAAGGAGCGGAGAATCACCCTGATAAGGGATTCCAATCGCCTCATTATGCATGATTGTTATGATCTCCTTCAGCTGCTCGGCGCGTTTGTCCTCGTCCTGCTCCGCAACTATGGCATCCCATTTTTCCTGCCATCCCTCGGGGCGGTAAAAGCTGATGTAGGTGCCCTCGGTTCCCCAGCGGCCCAGAATGCCAAGTAGTGTATCAACGTTGGGGAATCCGGGGAAGTAAAGGCCTTCCCATCCTTCGTAGGGCTTGGTCCAGGCCGCGCCGAATTCCAGTATTTCCAGCTCTGTCTCGATGCCGACCTCTTTCAGGTAGGTCTGTACGGCTACCAGTGTATCACGGCGGGCCATGACATCGGCAATGAGGGTAGTGGAGAAGCCATTAGGATATCCGGCCTCGGCGAGCAGCTCCCTGGCTTTATCGGGATTGTACTCGCGGGGCACGATGTCCGGGTTGTACCACGGGTCTCCCGGCACTGCCAGCTGTCCCAGGGCATCGTAGTATCCCATACCTATTCCCTGCGCCATGATCTTCTTATCGAGGGCGTATGCGATCGCTTCCCGTACCCTTTTATCAGCAAAAGGAGAATCGGGATTGTTGCCATCCGGAATAAGACTGTGGCAGAAATACAGGTTGGGCTGGTAGATATCATAGCCCTCGCCTTCCAACTGCTTGGCATCGACCGGGTCGACGTTCTCTACCGCATCTAT